>NZ_JBHWBW010000466.1:355-828 GCF_042735675.1 Kitasatospora sp. NPDC059571 | reverse complement strand
GCCCCCGCGCCCCGCCGGGCGGGGGCGCGCCCCGCGGACCGGCCCCCCCCGGCACGGGCGGCCGCCCGTGCCCGGATGTCGGCCCTGTGATCGATAGTGGGACGATGATGCCTGACGAGAGTGCCGTTGACCGGGCTGTCGCCGCGTTGAGGGCCGCGCCGCGAACGTACTGCTCAACACCGCTCGCCCCGCACCCGAGAGCTGCTGAACTCGTCCTCCCGAACGGTGAGCGGGCGCCGCGGTGCCTGCGCCTGTGGGCCGGGTTCGACAACCGTTACCCGCTCCACGGGGGCCGCAGCAGCAGGAGCATCGCGGACGGCGCGGGCGTGCTCCTGGTGGAGCCGATGGAGTCCGTCCTGAGACGGGTGTGCATCGAGTCGATCGAGGACGATATCGACGACCACCAATATAACCAGGGCCAACACCAAGGCCAGGGGGGTGGGATACAGGGCCCCAATCCCCGGGAACCCCCG
>NZ_JBHWBW010000466.1:0-345 GCF_042735675.1 Kitasatospora sp. NPDC059571 | reverse complement strand
GCGCGGGCAGTCGCCCAGGGCCACACCCCGCCGGCGCCGCCCCCCGCCGCGCCCCCCGCCGACCACGACGACGACGAAGAGACCAGGGCCTACCTCGATGCACTGGTCGAGGGATTCCTGGCCGACTTCCCCGGGTACGGCGCGGTCCTGGCGGATCAGCATCCCGACCCGATCCTGTGGATCGCTCCCACCGGGGAGGTGGCCGTCATCTGGTACCACCGCGATGCCTTCGACCGGCGGGAGACGTTCTCCGACGTGGTGGCCGACACCCTCGAGGCGTGAGCCGCCACGACCCCGACGGGCCGTGCTCCGGCCCGGGCCGGCCGGTGGTGCTCCCCCTGCACC
>NZ_JBHWBW010000465.1:3772-6264 GCF_042735675.1 Kitasatospora sp. NPDC059571 | reverse complement strand
CTTCGCACGGCGGCGGCCCTCGCCCGCCGGCTGCAGCGCGCCGGCCTGGCCGGCTGGGCGGCCGGCTTCGCGGTCGCCGGCGCGGTCTTCGGCGGCGTCGCCAAGGGCGTGGTCGACCTGGTCGGCGGCAATGCGCAGGTCGCCGCGGTGGTGGCGCGCCTCGGCGGCCGGCAGGGCGTCCTGGACGCCTACTCGGCCACCCTGATGAGCCTGTTCGGGATGGCGGCCGCCGGGTACGCGGTGCAGGCCGTGCTGCGGCTGCGCGCCGAGGAGACCTCCGGGCGGGCGGAGCCGGTGCTCGCCACCGCGGTCGGCCGCCTCGGCTGGGCCGCCGGCCACCTGCTGTACGCCCTGCTCGGCCCGGTCGTGCTGCTGGCCTGCGCGGGCGTCGCGGTCGGGCTCGGTGAGGGAGCCGCACTGGGCGGGCCGGGGGCGGCGGTCGGCCGGCTGCTGCCCGCGGCGCTGGTGCAGCTGCCCGCCGTGTGGCTGACCGCGGCGGTCGCGGCGGCGCTCTTCGGGCTGGCGCCGGAGCGGACGGCGGCCGGCTGGGGGGTGCTGGGGGCGTTCGTGCTGGTCTCCTGGCTGGGCCCGGTGCTGCAACTGCCCCGTGCGGTGCTGGACCTCTCCCCGTTCTCCCACGTGCCGCACCTGCCGGGCGGCGAGGTGGCCGCCGCCCCGCTGCTGTGGACGACGGTGCTGGCCGCCGGGTGCGCCGCGGCCGGCCTCGCGGGGCTGCGCCGGCGCGACATCGGCTGACCGGGCGGCGGCGTCCGGGCCGAAATCCTCGGACGGGCGTCCGGGTGATCCGCTATATTCGCGCCGCCGTCGAACGAACCCGTCCGGCGTTGCACCGTGCTCAGGGAGCCCTCACATGCCGTCCGCACAGGACGTCCCCCCGCCGGACGGCTCGGCCGACCGGGACGCCGCCCTCGCCCGCGCCTTCGCCCCGCCGCCGGGGGACGTGCCGCCGAACCCGTACGCCGCCCCGCCCACCGAACCCTGGTCCGCCGCACCCGGGCCGGTCCCGCCCCCGGCCGGACCGGCCGACCGGGACGAGGCCCTCGCCCGGGCCTTCGCCCCGCCGCCCGCGGACGCACCGCCGAACCCGTACGGCGGGTACGCCGGGGCGCCCACCGCGCCCTGGGGCCCGCCCGGGGCGGTGCCGCCGCCCGGCGCCGTCCCGCCGGGTGCGTTCGCCCCGTACGGCGCCCAGGGCTGGGGCGCCGGGGCGCCGCACGCGCTGCCCGGACAGCAGCCCTGGCAGACCCCGGTCGGGACGGGCGTGCCCCCCTGGAACGGCTACGCCATCACCTCGCTGGTGCTCGGCATCATCGGCGGCGCCTGCTGCCTGTGGATCGGGGCGATCGGCTTCGGCGTGGCCGCCCTGCGCGAGACCCGCCTGCGCCGCGAGCGCGGCCGGGGACTGGCGATCGCCGGCATCACCCTGGGCGGCGTCTG
The DNA here is from genome assembly GCF_042735675.1 of Kitasatospora sp. NPDC059571. Classification (NCBI taxonomy): domain Bacteria; kingdom Bacillati; phylum Actinomycetota; class Actinomycetes; order Kitasatosporales; family Streptomycetaceae; genus Kitasatospora; species Kitasatospora sp. NPDC059571. The sequence continues at coordinate 4,806 of NZ_JBHWBW010000465.1, read as the reverse complement.
GGCGCTCGTCCTGGCGGTCGTCATGGTGATCGCGCTGGCCACCTCCGACGGCGGCCCGTACAGCGGCGAGGACTACGGGTACGGTTCCGGCTCGTCCGGCTCCGGGTCCGGCTCCGGGTCGGGCGGGACCCACTCGGACACCGAGAGCGTCTTCGTGCTCTCCAAGGGCGAGTGCTTCGTCAAGCCCCCGGGCGCCGGCACCGCGAGCGTCACCGTGGTCCGGCCCGTCGACTGCGCCCAGCCGCACTACGGCGAGGTCTTCGACAACGCGTACTCGAACGCGCAGTCGTACCCGGGCAAGGACGCGGTGATCGCCGACGCGACGAAGGGCTGCAACGACGCCCTGCTCGGCTACGCCCCGGACGGCTGGAAGCTGCCGGCCGCCGTCGAGGTGCACTTCTTCTACCCCGACGAGCACAGCTGGGCCGGGCAGGGCGCAGGCCACAACTCGACCTGCTTCCTCACCGACACGACCGCCGACGCGACCGGATCGCTCGCGCAGGACCTCGCGTCCTTCGACGCCGACCAGATGGCCTACCTCGGTGCCGAGCACCACGTGGACCAGGCCTTCGTCGTGCAGCCCGGGACGGAGCCCGCCGACGACCCGGCCGCCTACCGGGCCTGGGCCGGCACCCTCGCCGACGGTGTCCACCACGAGATCGGCGAGCTGACCGCCCACACCTGGGGCGGCGTCGCCTCCCGGCCGGTCCGGGACCTGGTCGACGAGCTGAACCGGTCCCTGCCGCACCTGGCCGCGGCCAAGGACGCCAAGGACGCCAAGACCCTGCAGCACGAGCTCGCCGCGGCCGAGGAGTACCTGGGCTTCGACCGGCCGAAGGCGGTGCGGGCCGCACTGCACCTCGGCACCGACGACAGCCGGGTGAACGGCTCGGACTCCGGGGGATCGGACGGCACGGGCGGCGCCCGGACGAACAGCCCGGCGCCCGTGCTGGCCCCGGGCGGCGACCGCCGTGCGGCGGTCCGGGTCTGACCCCGGGACGGCGCCCGCTGCCCGGCGCGGCTCAGTCCGCGCC
>NZ_JBHWBW010000465.1:0-3762 GCF_042735675.1 Kitasatospora sp. NPDC059571 | reverse complement strand
GGGGCGGGGCGCCCCCGCGGCCGGCCGCCGCCGCCGGGGGGCGTCCCGGCGGGGGGGGCCCAGGCCGACGAAGTCGGCCATCTGCTCGACGGCGTAGCCGAAGAAGGCGTCCGCCGGGTCGAGGGTGCCCACCAGGTGCCCGAAGAGCTCGAACCCGATCATCCCGAACAGCTGGGTCCACGCGATCGCCGTCCTGGCCAGCACCGACTCCGCCAGCCCGGGGGCCAGCTGCGCGGTGACCGCGGCGAGCTGGGCGCCCAGCGGGCCGCCGACCGGCTCCCCGGCGGCCTGTGCCGTGCCGGCCACGCCGATCAGCGCGAGCGGGACCCGAGCGGCCGGCTCGATGGTCTCCTGCGGCGCGGCGTACCCGGGCACCGGCGTCCCGAACACCAGGGCGTACTCGTGCGGGTGGGCCCGTGCCCAGTCGCGCACGGCCGTGCACAGCACCCGCCAGCGGGCCCGCGGGACGGCCGGGGCGGCGGCCAGTGCACGGTCGGCGGCGTCCCCGAGGTCGGTGTAGGCGTCGATGATCAGGGCGGTCAGCAGCTCGTCGCGGCTGGGGAAGTACCGGTAGATCGCGGAGGAGGCCATGCCGAGCTCACGGGCGACGGCGCGCAGCGACAGCCGCTGCGCCCCCTCGGAGGCCAGCTGCCGGCGGGCCTCCAGCTTGATCTCGCGGGTGAGCTCCTCGCGGGCCCGTTCGCGGGCGGTCTTGATGGCGGTCATACCGGACAGCCTGCCACACGATCGGAACATTGCACAGAAACGAGAGCACTGCTCTTGACGGCGGTCGCCCGCGGTGGCAGAGTTGTGCTCACGAACGAGAGCACTGCTCACAAGGGGCGGTCTCCGGCGACCCTGGGGGTCACGATGTCCGACAGCAGCAAGCGCTACGTCATCCCGACCGGCAAGGTCGACGCCGCGATGCTCGGCTTCTTCAACCGGGTGGTCGCCGCCTTCACCCGCGCCGGGCTCAGCGTCTGGGGCTCCCGGGTGCTCGCCGTGCGCGGCCGCAAGAGCGGCGAGTGGCGCACCACCCCGGTCAACCTGCTCACCATCGAGGGCGAGCGGTACCTGGTCGCGCCGCGCGGCCACACCCAGTGGGTGCGCAACCTGCGCGTCGTCGGCACGGGCGAGCTGCGGCTCGGCCGCCGCGCCGAGGCGTTCAGCGCCGTCGAGCTGGCCGACGAGGCCAAGCCGGAGATCCTCCGCGCCTACCTCAAGCGCTGGAAGTTCGAGGTCGGCATGTTCTTCGACGGCGTGGACGCCACCGCCACCGACGAGAAGCTGCTCTCGATCGCCCCGGGCTACCCGGTCTTCCGGATCAGCGCGGCCTGACCGGCCGGGCGCCGAACGCCGCCGCGGCCCGGACGAACCGCTCCGCCAGCCGCGGCGCCCCCGCCCAGTGCAGGTGCAGGTACGAGGCGTGCACCGACCCCTGCACGAACCCCTCCGTCCGCGGCCCGGCCGGCCCGCGCCAGCCCCAGGCGGGCGGGTCGCCCGCGCCGGGCTCGCAGACCGTCCGGTGGAACTCGTGCCCGCGGACCCGGCTCCCGGCCTCGGCCAGCACGCTGTCCCCGAGCGCGACCGCCTCCCGGTAGCCGAGCGTCAGCCGCTCGGTCATCCGGGCCGAGGTGTCCAGCACCCCGCACATCGGCCGGCCGTCGAGCTCCCGGCCCAGGTACAGCAGGCCCGCGCACTCGGCGGCGACCGGCAGCCCGTCCGCGGCCCGGGCGGCGATCGCCCGCCGCAGCGGCTCGTTGGCGCTGAGCTCGCCGACGTACATCTCCGGGAAGCCGCCGCCGACCACCAGGGCGGCGGCGCCCTCCGGCAGGTCCTCGTCCCGCAGCGGGTCGAACGCGACCACCTCCGCCCCCGCCGCGGCCAGCAGTTCGGCGTTCTCCGCGTACGAGAACGAGAAGGCCGCACCGCCGGCCACGGCGATCCGCGGCCGGCCCCCGACCGCCGCCACCTCCGCCCCGGCGGACCAAGCGGCATCGGCCAGCGGGGGAGCGGTCCGGGCCAGCGCCAGCAGCGCGTCCAGGTCCACCGAGGCGGCGACCAGCTCGCCCATGTCCCGCACCGCCCGCAGGGCGTCCGCGGAGCGCTCCACCGCCGGGATCAGGCCCAGGTGGCGGGAGGGCGTGGCGACCGAGGCGGTGCGCCGCACGCAGCCGAGCACCGGCACCCCGGAGCCCTCCTCCAGGGCCTCGCGCAGCAGTTCCTCGTGCCGGTCGGAGGCCACCCGGTTGAGGATCACCCCGGCGAGGCGCACCTCCGGGTCCCAGGACGCGAAGCCGTGCACCAGCGCGGCCACCGACCGGGACTGCGAGGAGGCGTCCACCACCAGCACCACCGGCGCCCGCAGCAGCTTGGCGACCTGCGCGGTGGAGGACAGCTCGCCCCGGCCGGCCGCCCCGTCGAACAGCCCCATCACGCCCTCGACCACCGCCACGTCGGCCCCGGCCGCGCCGTGCAGGAACAGCGGCGCGATCCGCTCCTCCCCGCACATGTAGGCGTCCAGGTTGCGGCCCGGCCGCCCGGCGGCCAGCGCGTGGTAGCCCGGATCGATGTAGTCCGGGCCGACCTTGTGCGGCGACACGGCCAGCCCGCGGGCGGCCAGTGCGGCGATCAGGCCGGTGGCGACGGTGGTCTTGCCCGCGCCCGAGGAGGGCGCGGCGATGACGAGACGGGGGATGTTCAACGGACTACCACTCGATACCGCGCTGGCCCTTGCGGCCGGCGTCCATGGGGTGCTTGACCTTGGTCATCTCGGTGACCAGGTCGGCGAAGTCGGTCAGCGGCTCCTTGGCGTACCGGCCGGTGATCACCACGTGCTGGCTGCCCGGACGGTCCTTCAGCACCGCCACCACCTCGTCCACGTCCACCCAGCCCCAGTGCATCGGGTAGGTGAACTCGTCGAGCACGTAGAAGCGGTAGGTCTCGGCCGCGAGGTCGCGCTTGACCTGCTCCCAGCCCTCCTTGGCCGCCTCCTCGCTGGACTCCATGCCGCGCTGCACCCAGGACCAGCCCTCGCCCATCTTGTGCCAGGCCACCGTGCCGCCCTCGCCGGAGGCGCCGAGGACGCGCAGCGCGTTCTCCTCGCCGACCTTCCACTTCGCGGACTTGACGAACTGGAACACCCCGACCGGCCAGCCCTGGTTCCAGGCGCGCAGCGCCATGCCGAAGGCGGCGGTGGACTTGCCCTTGCCGGGGCCGGTGTGCACCGCGGTGATCGGCAGGGTGCGGCGCTGACGGGTCGTCATGCCGTCGTCGGGGACGTTCTCGGGCTTTCCCTGCGGCATCAGGCGGCCTTTCGGTGCGAAGGGGCGGGGCGGTGGTCGCGGACGAGCGCCGCGACGCCCTCGGCGCGCAGCTCGTCCAGGGTGACGGCGGGGCCGCCGAGGCGGGCCGCCAGGGTGCGGGCCAGGCCGAGGCGGACGTGGCCGGACTCGCAGTCCAGCACCACGCTCGCCACGCCCTGCCCGGCCAGCAGGCCCGCGGCCCGCTCGGCCTGCGCCAGGGCGTCCCGGCCGCCGGTGGCCCGGCCGTCGGTGACGACGACCAGCAGCGGACGGCGGTCCGGATCGCGCATCCGCTCCACCCGCAGCACCTCGTGGGCGCGCAGCAGCCCGGCGGCGAGCGGGGTCCGCCCGCCGGTCGGCAGCTGCTCCAGCCGGGCCGGGGGGGGCCCCCCCCCCCCCCGCGGGGCGGCGGCCCGCCCCCGGGCCGCGCCCCCGCCGCGCGGGGCTGAGAGGGGGA
>NZ_JBHWBW010000464.1:1824-6273 GCF_042735675.1 Kitasatospora sp. NPDC059571 | reverse complement strand
CTCTGAGATGTGTATCAGAGACAGGGCAGGACCTGCGGGGCGCCGTCGCGTTCCGGCCGCCGCATCGGGCCGGCGCTCACCCCGGGTGGGCCGGCGCACCGGGGCGACCGTCACACCGCGCCGGCCCTCACATCGGGTCGACCGTGCGCAGCCCGCCGTCCAGCTCCAGCCACCGGGTGATGCCGATGGAGCGCAGGAACGGCAGGTCGTGGCTGGCCACCACCAGGGCGCCCCGGTAGCCGGCCAGGGCCTGGGTGAGCTGCCGGACACTGGCCAGGTCCAGGTTGTTGGTCGGCTCGTCGAGCAGCAGCAGCTGCGGTGGCGGGTCGGCCAGCAGCAGGGCCGCCAGGGTGGCCCGGAACCGCTCGCCGCCGGAGAGCGTGCCGGCCTCCCGGTCGGCGCGCTCCCCGCGGAACAGGAAGCGCGCCAGCCTGGCCCGGATCGCGTTCTCCCCCGCGGCCGGTGCGAACCGCCGCACATTGCCCACCACGCTGAGCGCGTCGTCGAGCAGATCGAGCCGCTGCGGCAGGTGGCGCAGCGGTACCGGGGTGAGCACCTCGCCCTCCACCGGGGCCAGTTCGCCCGCGATCGCGCGCAGCAGGGTGGTCTTGCCGGCGCCGTTGCGGCCGACCAGCGCCACCCGCTCCGGACCGCGCAGCTCCAGGTCGGCGGGCCGCCCGGCGAGCGCACCGTGCGCGAGCCGGACCCGGTCGAGGGTGAGCACGGTGCGCCCGGCGGGCACCGCGGTGCGGGGCAGGTCGATCCGGATCTCCGCGTCGTCCCGGACGGCCTCCTCCGCGGTGGTGAGCCGCTCCTTGGCGTCGGCGAGCCGGTCGGCGTGCATCCCGCGCACCCGGCCGGCGGTCTCCTGGCCCTGCCGCTTGAACGCCCCGGCGAAGATCTTCGGGTCGTTGCGGGTGACCGACCGCTTCTTGCCGTACGCCGCGCTGCGCTCCAGCCGGCTCCTGGCCTCCACCAGGTCCCGCTGCTGGCGGCGGACGTCCGCCTCGGCGTTGCGCACCAGCCGCTCGGCGGTCTCCTGCTCGGCGGCCAGCGCCCGCTCGTAGGCGTCGTAGTTGCCGCCGTACCAGGTGACCGTGCCGTCCCGGAGGTCGGCGATCTGGTCGACGTGGGCGAGCAGTTCGCGGTCGTGGCTGACCACCACCAGGACGCCGCGCCAGGCGGCGACCGCCTCGTACAGCCGGGCGCGGGCCCAGCGGTCGAGGTTGTTGGTCGGCTCGTCGAGCAGCAGGACGTCCGGGCGGCGCAGCAGCAGCGCGGCCAGGTGGAGCAGGACCGCCTCGCCGCCGGAGAGTTCGCCGGTGGTGCGGTCCAGGCCGAGGTGGCCGAGGCCGAGCCGGTCGAGGGTCTCCCGGGCGCGCTCCTCGACGTCCCAGTCGTCGCCGACGGCGGTGAAGTGCCGCTCGTCCGCGTCGCCGGACTCGATGGCGTGCAGGGCCTCGCGGGCGGCGCGGATGCCGAGCGCCTCGTCGACCCGGGTGACGTGCGCCAGGGTGAGGCCCTGCGGCAGGTAGCCGATCTCGCCGGCGATCCGGACGGTGCCGGACGACGGGGTCAGCTCGCCGGCGATCAGCCGCAGCAGCGTGGACTTGCCCGCGCCGTTGAGGCCGATCAGTCCGGTGCGGCCGGGGCCGACCGCGAGGTGGAAGCCGCTGAGCACGGTGGCGCCGTCGGGCCACTCGAAGGACAGGTCGGTGCAGAGGATCGAGGTGGTGGGTTGAGCCATGGATGGCCTCCGGTGGTTGCTGCGATGGGAAGGGGAGCACCACGGGAGACACCGCGAGGAGCGGCGGGGAACGCGGGAAACGGGCCGGGGCACCCTGCTGGGCCGGCTCTCGTCCGAGGTCGCACGCTCGCACGCGCTCGACCGCCGGTGGACGGCGGGAGCAGTGGGCGGTGTCTCATGACCTCAGAAGAGCAACGGCCTTCTCCAGACGGGAGTGGGGTGGTCGGGCGGGAACCAGGCTAGGCGGGCCCGCACGGCGGCCGCAACGCGTTTTCCGCGGCCTCCCGGGGGCGGGCCCGGCACCGCCGCCGGAACCGCGCGCCGGGCCCGGGGCGTCCTGTCAGGTGTGGGCAGGCCTGCAGACGATGCCTGCCCGGCCCCGGACGGGGGACACACCATGATTCCCATCGGCAAGCGCACCCTGGCACTCGGCTCCGCGGCCGCCCTTCTCGCGGTGGGCGGAGCGATCGGCACGGCCGAGTCGGTCCAGGCGGCGTCCACGACCCCCACCTGCCAGGCCGGCGACCTCTACCTCGCCGTCGGCCAGCCCCAGGGGGCCGCGGGTTCCTTCCTCTACCCGGTGGAGTTCACCAACACCTCCACCCACTCCTGCGCCCTGCGCGGGTACCCCGGCGTCGCCGTGCTCGACGTCGGACACCACCAGATCGGCGCCCCGGCGGCCCGCAACGGCGTCCCGGTCTCCACGGTCGTCCTCGGCCCCGACCGCACGGCGGCGGCCACCATCCGCACCAACGACCCCGGGGTCGTGCCGACCTGCCGGGCGACGGCGGCCTACGTCGGCGTGATCCCGCCGGCCAGCACCACGCAGCTGCTCATCCCGTTCCACCTGCGGGTCTGCGGCGACTTCGAGATCAGCCCGGTGCAGACCGGCTGACCCGGCCCCGCCCCGGCCGGCGCCGCAGCCGCCCGGCCGGGGCGCTGCGGCGCTCCGCCTAGAATCGGGGCATCATGAGCGCCACTCTCGTAGTCAAGGACCTTGCCGCCGGCCACGGCGAGCGCACCCTCTTCGCCGGCCTGGACCTGGTGGTCGCCCCGGGCGACGTGATCGGCCTGGTCGGCGTGAACGGCGCCGGCAAGTCGACGCTGCTGCGGCTGCTGGCCGGCCTGGACACCCCGGAGGGCGGCTCGCTGCGGCTCAGCCCGCCGACCGCCAACGTCGGCCACCTGCCGCAGGAGCCGGAGCGCCGGCCCGGCGAGTCCGTCCGCGACTTCCTCGCCCGGCGCACCGGCGTGGCCGCCGCGCAGGCCGCGCTGGACGAGGCCACCGAGGGCCTGGTGGAGGGCCGTCCGGGCGCCGACGACGCGTACGCGGCGAGCCTGGACCGCTGGCTCGACCTCGGCGGCGCGGACCTGGAGGAGCGGGCCGAGGAGGTGGCGGACCAGCTCGGCCTGAAGGTCTCGCTGGACCTGCCGATGACGGCGCTCTCCGGCGGCCAGGCGGCCCGCGCGGGCCTGGCCTCGCTACTGCTCTCGCGCTACGACGTGTTCCTGCTGGACGAGCCCACCAACGACCTGGACCTGGACGGCCTGGAGCGGCTGGAGGCCTTCGTCAAGGGGCTGCGCGCCGGCACCGTGCTGATCAGCCACGACCGCGAGTTCCTGGCCCGCACGGTGACCCGGGTGCTGGAGCTGGACCTGCACCAGCAGCAGGTCAACCTGTACGGCGGCGGGTACGAGGCGTACCTGGAGGAGCGGGCGGTGGCCCGCCGGCACGCCCGTGAGCAGTACGACGACTACGCGGACACCAAGGCCTCGCTGGAGGCCCGCGCGCAGATGCAGCGCAACTGGATGGAGCACGGCGTCCGCAACGCCCGGCGCAAGGGCGGCGACAACGACAAGAAGGCCCGCGCGACGCGCGCCGAGTCCACCGAGAAGCAGGCCTCCAAGGCCCGCCAGACGCAGCGGATGATCGAGCGCCTGGACGTGGTGGAGGAGCCGCGCAAGGAGTGGGAGCTGCGGATGGAGATCGCGGCGGCGCCGCGCTCCGGCGCCGTGGTGGCCACCCTGCGCGGTGCGTCCGCGCAGCGGGGCGGCTTCGCCTTCGGCCCGGTCGACCTGCAGATCGACTGGGCGGACCGGGTGGCGATCACCGGGGCGAACGGCGCCGGCAAGTCGACGCTGCTGGCGGCGCTGCTCGGCCGGCTCGAACTCTCCGGCGGCAGCGCGGTGCTGGGCTCCGGCGTGGTGGTCGGCGAGGTCGACCAGGCGCGCGGCCTGTTCCTCGGCGACGTCCCGCTGGCGGACGCCTTCGCCGCCGCCGTGCCGGAGTTGACCGAGGAGGAGGTGCGCACGCTGCTGGCCAAGTTCGGCCTGAAGGCGGTCCACGTGCTGCGCCCGGCCGCATCGCTGTCACCCGGCGAGCGGACCCGTGCGGCGCTCGCCCTGCTGCAGGCCCGCGGGGTGAACCTGCTGGTGCTGGACGAGCCCACCAACCACCTGGACCTGCCCGCGATCGAGCAGCTGGAGTCGGCGCTCGCCTCGTACACCGGGACGCTGCTGCTGGTGACCCACGACCGGCGGATGCTGGAGTCGGTGACGGTCAACCGGCGGCTGGTGGTCGAGGACGGCCGGGTCCTGGAGCGCTGACCCCGTACGGCGGCGGCCGCGGGGGGGGGGGGGCGCGGGCCCGGGCCGCGCGGCCCCGCCCCGCCCGGCCCGCCCGCCCCCGGGCGACACCGGCG
>NZ_JBHWBW010000464.1:0-1814 GCF_042735675.1 Kitasatospora sp. NPDC059571 | reverse complement strand
GGGTGGGCCGGGGGGGGGTGGGCAGCACGCCCGCAGCGGGCGGGGCCGCGGGGGGGGCGCCCGGGGCGCGCGGGCCCCCCGCCCCCCCGAACCGCCGTCGCCCGGAAAGCCGTTGAACACGCCGCTGGCCTGCGGCAATAATCCTTGTCATGAACGACGCTGCCGAGTCTCCTGCCGCCAGTAAGCCCCCGGTCTCCACCGGCCGACCGCCCGAGCTGCTGGCGCTGCCCGGCGGGGTGCTGCTCCGGCGCCGCCGCGCCGCGGACGCCGCCGCGCTCAACGCGGCCGTCCGCTCCAACCTGGACCATCTGCGCCCGTGGATGCCCTGGGCGCAGGCGGAGCCGAGCATGGCCCAGAGCATCGAGACGGCGAAGGCCGGCGAGCAGGTCTGGGACGAGGGCACCGACTTCATGTACGTGCTCAGTCCGGAGGCCGAACCGACCGTCGTGATCGGCGCGTTCGGCCTGCACGGCCGGATCGGGCCCGGCGCGCTGGAGATCGGCTACTGGGTGGCCCGCGACCACGGCGGGCGCGGGTTCGCCACCGAGGCCGCACGGGCGCTCACCGCCGCGGCCCTCGCCCTGCCGGGCATCGACCGGGTGGAGATCCACTGCGACGAGGGCAACGCGCCCAGCGCCGCCGTCCCCCGCAAGCTCGGCTACCGCCTGGACCGCATCGACGACTCGGCCGTCACCGCCCCCTCGGAGACCGGCCGCAAGATGGTCTGGATCACCCCGGCCTGAGCCCGCCCGAGACTTGAGAGATCGAAGCACCGTGGCCCTGGCCCATGTCGTCCTCGCCGACGGCCGCTCGGTCGAGCTGACGAGCATTCAGATGCACTCCACCTACGGAGGCCTGCTGGAGGGCTACCCGTTCCGGCGGTGGAACGACCGAATCGTCGGGCGCCTCCGCGCCGCGCTGGAGAGGGCCCACCCGTCCGGCCCGGTCCACCTCGTCGACCCGGTCCGGGAGGAGACCGGCGAGACGCCAGGCGCCTTCGGCCCGGTCGAACTGCTGCCCGCCGTCACCTGCACGGGATTCTTCGAATCCCACCCCGTCGACGGGGAACTGGACGCCGTCCTGCACCGGTCGCGGCTGGCGGTGGCCTGGTTCCAGGCGACGCCCGCCCTCCCGTCCGGCGAGGACGCCGACCCGGGGCTCCGTGCGGTCCGGTGGTCCGAGTGGGCCCGGGACTTCGAGCTCTGACCCGGCCGGTGGCCGCGGCAGTGCCTTGCGGCCGCCGGTCCGGTCGTCGAGAATCCGCCCCATGACCTCCCTCATCCGCCATGTGACGATCGACTGCGCCGACCCCTACCGCCTGGGGACCTTCTGGTCGCAGGTGTTGGACCGTCCGCTGCACGAGGACGACAAGCCCGGCGACCCGATGGCGCTCGTCGAGACGGACGGCTCCGGCCTGCTCTTCATCGAGGTGCCGGACGAGAAGACCGTCAAGAACCGTGTGCACCTGGACATCCAGCCGCAGGACCGCACCCGGGACGAGGAGGTCGAACGGCTGCTCGCCCTCGGCGCGACGCTGGTCGACGACCAGCGCAAGCCGGACGGCACCGGCTGGGCCGTCCTCGCCGACCCGGAGGGCAACGAGTTCTGCGTGGAGCGCAGTGCGGCGGAGCGCAACGACTGAGCCCTGCCCGGGCGCGGGTACGGCGGAGGGGCCCGGCGATGCCGGGCCCCTCCGTCCTTGCGTCAGCTCGTCTGGACCGAGGTGTCGTCGATGACGAAGCTCGTCTGGAGCGAGGAGTCCTCGACGCCGTTGAACTTCAGGGTGACCGACTGGCCCGCGTAGGCGGACAGGT
>NZ_JBHWBW010000463.1:0-6277 GCF_042735675.1 Kitasatospora sp. NPDC059571 | reverse complement strand
CGTCGGCAGCGTCCGCGAGTCGGGAGTGCACGGCCACGGTGCAGCGGCCGTCGGCATCGAGGGCGCCCAGGCGCAGCTGGAACCGGACCGCGTCGCTCTCCGGCACGATCAGCGGCGCCTCCAGCGTCAGTTCCTCCAACAGCCCGCAGCCGACCTGCTCGCCGGCCCGAACCGCCAGCTCCACCAGGGCCGTTCCGGGCAGCAGTACGGTGCCGGCGACGGCATGGTCCGCCAGCCACGGCTGGGCCGCAGTCGACAGCCGCCCGGTGAACAGGAGCCCGTCCCCCTCGGCCAGCGGCACGGCGGCCCCCAGCAGCGGGTGGTCGGCCGCGCTCAGCCCGGCCGCGCCGACATCGCCCGGCGCGCCGGCGTCGCCCAGCGGCCAGTACCGCTCGCGTTGGAAGGCGTAAGTGGGCAGGTCGACGGCCCGTGCGCCCCGTCCGGCGAACACGGCCGGCCAGTCCAGCGCTGTCCCGGCCACGTGCAGGCGGCCCAGGCAGGCGGCCACGGCGTTGTTCTCCGGGCGGTCGCGGCGCAGGGCCGGTACGAGAACGGCGTCGCTCTCCCCGGTGAGGCACTGCTCCGCCATGGCGGTCAGCGTGCCGTCCGGTCCCAGTTCCAGGAACGTCCGCACGCCTTCGGCCTCCAGCGACCCCACGGCGTCGGCGAAGCGGACGGCCTCCCGGACGTGCCGCACCCAGTACTCGGGATCGGTCAGCTCAGCAGAGACGAGCGAGCCGGTCAGCGTCGAGACGATCGGGATCCGCGGCTCGCTGAAGGCCAACTCGGCCGCCACGGACCGGAAGTCCGCCAGCATGCCGTCCATCAGCGGCGAGTGGAACGCATGGCTGACGGTGAGCCGCCGCGCCTTGCGGCCCTGCGCCTCCCAGTCCGCCACGAGCTCCAGGACCGAACGCTCCTCGCCCGAAACCACCAGTGAGTCCGGCCCGTTGACGGCGGCGATGCCCAGCTCGTCCTCACGGCCGATCAGCAGCGGCAGCACCTCTCCCTCGGCTGCCTGCAGGGCTGCCATGGCACCGCCGCGGGGCAGGGCCTGCATCAGCCGACCGCGGGCCGCCACCAACTTCACGGCGTCCGGCAGGGAGAACACGCCCGCGACATGAGCGGCAGCCAGTTCGCCGATCGAGTGACCGGCCAGGAAGTCAGGCCGCACACCCCACGACTCGACCAGCCGGAAGAGCGCCACCTCGACGGCGAACAGCGCCGGCTGGGTATACCCCGTCTCGTGGATCAGCTCGGCATCCGCCACCGCCTCACGCAGCGGACGGTCCAACAGCGGGTCCAGCTCCGCGCACACCGTGTCGAACGCCGCCGCGAACACCGGATGAGCGGCATACAACTCCTCGCCCATCCCGACCCGCTGACTGCCCTGCCCGGTGAACAGGAACGCCGTCCGGCCACCGACCGCCGTGCCGACGACCGCCTCCGACCCGCCGTCCGCCAGCGACGCCAGCGCGGTCAGCACCTCATCCCGATCCCCCGCCACCAGCGCCGCCCGCTGCTCGAAGGACGACCGCGTCGTCGCCAGGGACAGCGCCAGGTCGGCCACCGCCACCTCGGGACACACCGCAAGGAACTCCCGCAGCCGCGCGGCCTGTCCGCGCAGCGCCTCCCCGGTCCGGCCCGACAGCACCAGCGGCAGCGGCGCACGCGTGCCCGCGGCGGCCGGCGCCGGCTCCTCCACGGGTGCCTGCTCGATGATCGTGTGGGCGTTGGTCCCGCTGATGCCGAAGGAGGAGACGGCGGCCCTGCGTGGGCGTCCGGTCTCCGGCCACGGTCGGGCCTCGGCGAGCAGTTCCACCGCCCCGGCCGACCAGTCGACGTGCGAGGACGGCTCGCCCACGTGCAGGCTCTTGGGCAGCACGCCGTGCCGCATCGCCATAACCATCTTGATCACACCGGCCGCACCCGCCGCCGCCTGGGTGTGCCCCAGGTTCGACTTCACCGAGCCGAGCCAGAGCGGACGGTCCTCCGCACGTCCCTGACCGTACGTCGCCAGCAGCGCCTGCGCCTCGATCGGATCGCCCAGCGTGGTGCCCGTGCCATGGGCCTCGACGACATCCACCTCATCGGCCGTCAGGCGGGCGCTCGCCAGGGCCTGCTGGATGACCCGCTGCTGGGACGGGCCGTTCGGGGCGGTGAGGCCGTTGGAGGCGCCGTCCTGGTTGACGGCGCTCCCGCGGACGACCGCCAGGACCGGATGCCCGTTGCGCCGCGCATCGGACAGCCGCTCGACGAGCAGCATGCCGACGCCCTCGCCCCAGCCGGTGCCGTCCGCATCGTCGGAGAAGGCCTTGCACCGCCCGTCCGGCGAGAGGCCGCGCTGGCGACTGAAGTCCACGAAGGTCGCGGGTGTCGCCATGACGGTGACGCCGCCGGCCAGGGCCAGCGAGCACTCGCCGGAGCGCAGCGCCTGGATCGCCCAGTGCAGCGCCACCAGCGAGGACGAGCAGGCCGTGTCGACGGTGACGGCCGGGCCCTCCAGCCCGAAGGTGTAGGAGAGGCGGCCGGACGCGATGCTGCCCACGCCGCCGCTGCCCATCGAGCCCTCGGCGCCACCGGTCGCGGCCTGCGCCAGGCGGGTGGCGTAGTCGTGGTACATCACACCGACGAACACACCGGTCCGGCTGCCGCGCAAGCCCGCCGGGTCGATGCCGGCCCGTTCAAAGGCCTCCCAGGAGGTCTCCAGCAGCAGCCGCTGCTGCGGGTCCATCGACATCGCCTCCCGCGGGCTGATCCCGAAGAAGCCCGGGTCGAACGCCGCCGCGTCGTGCAGGAACCCGCCCTCGCGGGTGTACGAGGTGCCCTGGTGGTCCGGGTCCGGGTGGTACAGCTGCCCCAGGTCCCAGCCTCGGTCGGCGGGGAAGCCGGAGACCGCGTCACGGCCGTCCGCGACCAGCCGCCACAGGTCCTCGGGGGTCTCCACCCCACCGGGGAAGCGGCAGCTCATCGCCACGATCGCGATCGGGTCGTCCTCGGCGCCGGTGGCGACGGGGACGGGGACGGACGTGCTGGCGTCCGCCTCCCGAAGGCCGAGGAGCTCCGTCCGCAGCTTCCGGGCCAGCACCTCGGGGCTCGGGTGGTCGAAGACAAGGGTCGCGGGCAGCCGCAGGCCCGTGACCGCGTTCAGGCGGTTGCGGAGCTCCAGCGCGCTGAGCGAGTCGAACCCGAGCTCGCGGAAGGCCCGCGTCGGATCGACCGCCTCCGCACCGCCGTATCCGAGCACGGCGGCGGCCTCGGTGCGTACGGTGTGCAGGAGTTCGCGGTGCTGGTCGGCCGCGGCCAGCAGGGCCAGCCGCGCTGCGAGCGCCGAGCCGCCACCCGTAGTGGTGCCCGCAGAGGCCGCCCTGCGGGCAGCCGGCCGCACCAGGCCCTGCAGCAGGGGCGGCACCGCAGCCGGATCCGTCGCACGGGATCGCAGCGCCGCCAGATCGAGGCGGATCGGCACCAACGCCGCGTCCTCGGCCCGCAGGGCGGCGTCGAAGAGGCCCAAGCCGTCGGCCGTGGACAGCGCCTGCACGCCACCGCGGGCCATCCGCTGCACGTCCGCGTCGTCCAACCCGGCCGCCATGCCGCCGCCGTCCTCCGCCCAGAGTCCCCAGGCGAGAGCGGTCGCCGGCAGCCCGGCGGCACGCCGGTGCTCGGCGAGGCCGTCCAGGAAGGCGTTGGCGGCGGCGTAGTTCGCCTGACCGGCCGCTCCGAACACACCGGCCGCGGAGGAGAACAGCACGAACGCGGCGAGCGGACGGTCCTTCGTCAGCTCGTGCAGGTTCCACGCCGCGTCCACCTTCGGCCGCAGCACGGTCTCCAGCCGCTCAGGCGTAAGGGAGGGAACGATGCCGTCATCCAGCACGCCCGCCGTGTGGACGACCGCGGTCAGCTCCACACCCTCCAACACCGCCGCCAGCGCCGCACGATCCGCGACATCACACGCAGCGAACGCCACCTCGGCGCCCAGGCCGGTCAGCCCGGCCGCCAACTCCGCAGCGCCCGGGGCGGCTTCGCCACGACGCGATACCAACAGCAGACGACGAGCCCCGTAGTCCGTCACCAGGTGACGACTGAACAATGCCCCCAGAGTGCCGGTCGCACCCGTCACCAGCACCGTGCCCTCGGGCTCCAGCACCGGAGCGGAACCCTCGCCCGCAGCGGCACGCGCCAGACGCGGCACGAGCGCCACCCCACCGCGCAACGCCACCTGCGGCTCACCGCACGCCAGCACCCGCTGGAGCAGCCCCACCTCCGCGTCGCCGTCCTGGTCGACCAGAACGATCCGGCCCGGATTCTCCGACTGCGCCGAACGCAACAGACCCAGTACCGCAGCCGCCGCAAGGTCATCCCCGGTCCGGGCACCCCGGGTCACCACCACCAGACGCGAATCCGCGAAGACGTCCGCCGCCAGCCACTCCTGCACCAGCGCCAACGCCTCCCGCACCGCCGTCCGCACCACCTCGGCGGACAGCTGCGCCCCGAAGAGCGGGACGACCAGCGTGCTCGGCACGGCGGCGGCAGCCGCCGCGGCAGCCAGATCGGGGAAGCAGACCGCGCCCGGCAGGCCCAGGCCGTCGTCGCCGAGCACTCCGATCGCCTCAGCCGGCCCGTCGGCCGGCAGCGCCACCGGTACCCAGTCCTGGCGGAAGAGCGACTCGTGGCCGCCCGGGGCCGTGAACTTCTCGGCGGCGAAGGGGCGGAGGACCAGCGACCCGACCAGGGCGACCGGCCGGCCGGTGGCGTCGGCCACCGCCAGCGACACGGCGTCGGGGCCGGCCACGGCCACGCGTACACGCAGTACGTCCGCGCCGGACGCGTACAGCGAGACGTCCGACCAGGCGAACGGGAGCCGGGCCTGCCCGGTCTCGGGCAGCAGTCCGCCGAGCCCGACCGCGTGCAGGGCGGCGTCCAGGAGGGCGGGGTGCACACCGAAGGACCCGGCGTCCGCCTGGGCCTCAGCGGGCAGCGCCACCTCGGCGAGGATCTCACCGTTACACCGCCAGGCCGCACGAAGGCCCTGGAAGACCGGGCCGTACTCGAGTCCGGCGGCCGCCAGTGCCTCGTACAGCCCGTCGACCGGGATCGGCTCCGCGCCGGTCGGCGGCCACTGCGCGAGGTCGAAGGAGGCGGGGGCCGCTGCGGGTGCCAGGAAGCCCGTCGCGTGGCGGGTCCACGGCAGGTCGGGCCAGGCGTCGTCGGCGCCGTCCTCCTGCGGTCGCGTGTGCAGGCTCAGCGGCCTGCGGCCCTCCTCGTCGGGCTCCCCCACCGTCAGGCACAGCTGGACGGCGCCCGTCGCCGGGAGAACCACGGGTGTCTCCGCGGTGAGCTCTTCCAGTCGGCTGCACCCCACGTGGTCGCCGGCCGCGATGGCCAGCTCGACCAGGGCAGTGCCGGGGAGCATCACCCGGCCCGCGACGGCGTGGTCGGCCAGCCAGGGGTGCGTCCGCACGGACAGCCGACCGATGAACAGCCGCCCGTCCAGCTCGGGCACCGACACGGCCGCGCCGAACAGCGGGTGCGCGACCGCACCGAGGCCGGCCGCGGTGACGTCCCACGCGTGATCGGCGCCGCTGTCCAGCCAGTAGCGCTCGCGCTGGAAGGCGTAGGTGGGCAGGTCGACCCGGCGTGCGCC
This sequence comes from Kitasatospora sp. NPDC059571, assembly GCF_042735675.1. Lineage (NCBI taxonomy): Bacteria > Bacillati > Actinomycetota > Actinomycetes > Kitasatosporales > Streptomycetaceae > Kitasatospora > Kitasatospora sp. NPDC059571. Next base: position 633 of record NZ_JBHWBW010000463.1, on the reverse strand, counting down.
CGTTCCGGCGAAGACGGCCTGCCAGTCCGGCCTGACGCCGCACACGTGCAGCTGCGCGACGGCGGTGGTGAAGGTCAGCGGCTCGCTGCGGTCGCGACGGAGTGCGGGGGTGAGAACGGCCCCGGAGTCCTCGGCGAGGCACTGCTCCGCCATCGCGGTCAACGTCTCGTCGGGGCCCAACTCAAGAAACGTCCGGACGCCTTCGGCCTCCAGCATCTGCACGGCGTCGGCGAAGCGGACGGTCTCCCGGACGTGCCGCACCCAGTGGTCCGGGTCGGTCAGCTCGGCCGAAACGAGCGTGCCGGTCAGCGTCGACACGATCGGGATCCGCGGCTCCGCGAAGGCCACCTCAGCGGCAACGGCACGGAGGTCCGCCAGCATCCCGTCCATCAAAGGCGAATGGAAGGCGTGACTGACCGTCAACCGCTTCGACCTGCGTCCGGCCAGCCGCTCGACCACGGCCAGGACCGCGTCCTCGGCACCCGAAATCACCACCGACGTAGGCCCGTTGACCGCCGCGATGCCAACGGTCTCGGTCAGCAGCGGCAGCACCTCCGCCTCGGACGCCTCCACCGCCACCATCGCACCACCACGCGGCAGCGCCTGCATCAACCGACCCCGCGCCGCCACCAG
>NZ_JBHWBW010000462.1:0-6288 GCF_042735675.1 Kitasatospora sp. NPDC059571 | reverse complement strand
CAGCCCGGACACCACGTCCCGGGCGGCGGCCCTCCGCCGGTGTCGCGCGCGCCTCCGCCGTAACCCCGCACCCCCGCGCCGGCGCCGGGCCCGCCCCCCGGGGGAGGGGCGGGCCCTGCACGGCACCGGTGGCGGTGCTTCAGTTGTTCTGCGTGGCGTCGGAGTCCGCCTGGGCGGCGGCGCTCTCGGCCGCGTCCACCTTCTGCTGCATCTGCTGCACCTGACCGTCGTCGGCGGTGGCGGCGGCCTTCCCCGGGGAGCTCTGGGTGGGGCCGCAGCCGGTCAGCAGCAGCGCGGCGGCGGCTGCCAGCACCGCGGCCGCGGCGCCGGCCCGGTGGCGCACGGGACGGCGGCTCACTTGCTGGCCTCCGGCGAGGGCTGCGCGGCGCACCAGGTGGCGACGGCCTTCAGGTCGTTCTGCCGGGTCTGCAGGGTCGGCAGCAGGCTCTTGCGGAACGTCAGCCGGTCGTTCAGGTAGGTGTAGATCTCGGTGTGGCCGGCGGCCTTGGCGTCGGCCACCCGCTGCTGCAGACGGGCCACCGAGCCGACCATGGTGGCGTCGCCGTTGAGCCGGTCGATGGCCTTGGTGATGCGCTCCTGGGTCTTGGGCAGGCGCTTGCAGACGGCCTTGGCGCCGTCGCTCTTCGGCGCGGACGCGGCCTGCGCGGGGACGGCGGCGAGCAGGGTGCCCGCCAGGGCGAGTGCGCCGACGGCGGCGGCCTTCCGGTTGATCTGCACGGCGGTTCTCCTCAGTGACCGGTGGGATCGGACGCTCGGAGCGTAGGGAGGCTTCTTGTGGAATCCCTGTGATCGCTCCGGGGGCCCCGGCCGGGGCCGCTCAGCGGTCCCCGGAGAGCCAGTCGCGGCGGGCCGGCAGCTGCAGCGTGGGCGCCTCCGGGCGCAGCAGCGGCAGCCGCAGCTCGACCCGGCAGCCGGCCGGGCCGGGGGCGTCGCCCACGGCGACCGTGCCCCGGTGCAGCGCCGCCTGCTGAGCCACCAGGGTCAGGCCGAGGCCCGAGCCGGGGCTGTCCTGGCGGCGGTGGAACCGGTGGAAGACCGCGGCCCGCTCGGCCGGCGGGACGCCCGGCCCGGTGTCGTCCACCGTGAGCACCGCGGCGCCGCTGCTGCCCGCCCGCAGCCGGATGGTGATCTGCGGCGGACCGTCGGCGGGGCGGCCGTGCACCGCGGCGTTGCGGATCAGGTTCGCGAGCGCGATCCGCAGCCCCGCCTCCCAGCCGAACACCGTGATGCCCGGCGCCGCCTCGGTCTTGACCGCCGCCTCCGGCTGGCGCCGGGCCGCCTCGGCGGCCGCGCCCTCCACCAGCTCGGTCAGGTCGACCGCGGTGAACGCGGACACCTCCACCAGGTCGCCGCTGGCCAGCGTCCGCAGGGCGGTGAGCAGCTCCTCCAGCCGGGCGTGGTCCTGCGACAGCTCGGCGACCACCTCGGCCCGTTCGCCGGCCGGCAGGCCGGGGTGCGCGGCCAGCACGTCCAGGTTGGTGCGCATCGCCGTGAGCGGGGTGCGCAGCTCGTGCGAGGCGGCCGAGGAGAACGAGCGCGCGGTGTCCAGCGCCTGCGCCGTCCGGCCGGCCTGCTCGTCGTAGCGGGCCAGCAGCAGCTCCAGGGCGCCGGCCAGTTCGTCGACCTCGGCGACCCGGCTCGGGGTGTGGCCCAGGGTGCTCGCCCCGCCGCGCGGGTCGAGGGCGGCGGCCCGGGCGCTCAGCCGGCGCAGCGAGGCGGTGGCCCGGCCGGCCAGCCCGAAGGCCAGCAGGCCGGCCACCGGGGCGGCCAGGACGGCGACCAGCAGCACCCGCCGGCGCACCGCGGTGACCTGCGGGTCGACCGCTGAGGACGGCGACACCAGCCAGAGCGTGCCCGGTGCGGCGCCGTCCACCGGGACGGCCAGCACCCGCCAGGCCCGGCCGGCGTCGCGGACGGTCACCGGCGCGTCGGAGGCGGCCGGCAGCGGGACCGCCTCGGCCGGCTGCGGGCCGACCACCAGCCGCAGCGTCCCGTCCGCGCCGGCCAGCCGGACGCCGGAGTCGAGGGCGCCGTCGAGCACCTTGCGCTGCTGGTTCTGCTCGGCCTTCGTCCGGTTGCGGCTGTCCGCGGCGAGCAGGGTGCGGACGTTCGGCAGGACGGCGGCGGCCCGCTCGCGCAGCACGGCGTCCTGCTGCCGGGCCAGGTCGCGGTGGACCAGGCCGAGCAGCAGCAGGCCCGCCGCCAGCACCATCAGCGGCACCAGCACGGTGACCGACAGGGCGATCCGGGTGGAGAGTTTCACGCCCGCCCCCCGTCGGCCGGCAGCCGCAGCACGAAGCCGACCCCGCGCACGGTGTGCACCAGCCGCGGCCGCCCGCCGTCCTCCAGCTTGCGCCGCAGGTAGCTGACGAAGGTGTCCACGGCGTCGCTGCGCACGTCGAAGTCGTAGCCCCAGACCCGGTCCAGCAGCTGGTCCCGGGTGAGCACGATCCCGGCGTTGCGCACCAGCTGGGTGAGCAGCTCGAACTCCCGCCGGGTCAGGTGCAGCTCGGTGTCCTCCCAGTGCACCTGGCGGGTGGCGGGGGAGACCGTCAGCGGGCCGGCGCGCAGCACGTCGGACGGCGGCGCGGGCCGCCGGCGCAGCAGGGCGTGCAGCCGCAGCACCAGCTCCTCCAGCGCGAACGGCTTCACCAGGTAGTCGTCGGCACCGGCCTGCAGCCCGGCGACCCGGTCGGCGAGCTCGTCCAGCGCGGAGAGCATCAGCACCGGCGTCTCGTCGCCGACGGCCCGCAGCGCGCGGCAGACTCCGGTGCCGTCGAGGCCGGGCATCGACACGTCCAGGACCAGCACGTCGGGGGCCGCGGGCCCGCCCATCGCCGCCAGCGCCGCCTCGCCGTCCGCGGCCAGCTGCACGGCGAAGCCGCTCAGCCGCAGGCCGCGCTCCAGCGAGCGGCGGATCGCCGCGTCGTCGTCCACCACCAGCACCCGGCCGCCCGAGCCGCCCATCGGTACCTCCTCGCCTGCGGGCCGCCGACTCTCTCACGCCGTTCCGGGTGCCGCGTGCCCGGGGCCCCGCGGGCGTGCGGGGAGGGCGTACGGCTCAGGGCCTGCGGGCGACCGCGCCGTACATGCTGACACGGTCCGCGCCCGCAGCGGGCTCGGCGTCGGGCCGCCACAGCGGCACGGTCACCACGCCGGGCTCCAGGATCTCGAGGCCGTCCAGGAATGCCCGGACCTCGGCGCGGCTGCGCCCGACCAGCGGGGCGGTGGCCCGGTCGTACACGCCGGTCACCCGGTCGCGGACCTCGGCCGGCAGGAAGTCGGCGGTGCCGTGCGAGAGGATCAGGTGGCTGCCGGGGGCCAGCGCGTCGAGCAGGGTGCGCAGCACCCGGGCCGGCTCGTCCTCGTCGGGGAGGAAGTGCAGCACGGCGCCGAGCACCAGGGCCACCGGGCGGTCCAGGTCGAGCAGCTCGGCGACCTCGGGGGCGGCGAGGACGGCAGTGGGGTCGCGCAGGTCGGCCCGGAGCACGGCGGTGCGGCCGAGGCCCGTGCCGGCCATCAGGGCGCGGGCGTGGGTGAGCACGATCGGGTCGTTGTCGACGTAGACCACCGTCGCGTGCGGCAGCACGGCCTGCGCACTCTCGTGGGTGTTGCCCGCGCTCGGGATTCCGGTGCCGATGTCGAGGAACTGGTCGATGCCCAGTCCGGCGACGTGCCGGACGGCCCGCTGCAGGAAGCCGCGGTTGGCGCGGGCGGTGGAGCGGAACTCCGGGTTGGCGGCCAGGGCGCGCTCGGCGGCCTCCCGGTCGGCCGGGAAGTTGTCCTTGCCGCCGAGGTAGTAGTCGTACATCCGCGCCGGGTGCGGTACCTCGGGCCGCAGATCGACGCTCTGCCCGACATCCGTGCCCCATCCGTCCTGCTGGTCCACCGTGTGCCCCCTCCGCGCTCGGACCGGCCGTCGGGGCCCGAGCCTACGGTCCGGGCCGCGTGCTGTCCGGACCACCGCTCAGATCGGCAGCCGGGTACGGGCGTTCGACCGGGTGGAACCGGGGGCCGGGGTGCGGCGTCCACCAGTACGCGGCGGTTCGCCGTCCGGGAACACAGGGCAGGAGACGGGTATGGGAATCGTCAGCTGGATCATCCTCGGCCTGGTGGCCGGGGCCATCGCCAAGCTTCTGCTGCCCGGGCGCGACCCGGGCGGCTTCATCATCACCACGCTGATCGGCGTCGCCGGCTCGTTCGTCGGCGGCTGGCTCTCCGCCACGGTGCTCCACCGCCCGGTGGCCAAGCACTTCTTCGACCTCGCGACCTGGGGCTCGGCGATCGTCGGCGCCCTGGTGCTGCTGATCGCCTACCGCCTGTTGTTCGGCAACTCCCGGGACTGACCGGCCCGGTGGGAGGGGCGGGCGGACCCGTCGCGGCCGTCGCGGCCGAGCGGTCCGCCCGCCCCTCCGCCGTGTCCGGCGGGCGGTGCGCGCGAGCGGGGATTTGCGGGAGCGCTCCCATATTTCTCCCAATTCCTCCACGCGGACACCGTCGAACTCCGTCGAAACCTCCCTCTGCACAAGGGATTACGCCATCCGCGACGGCCCGCTAGCATCGGGCCCGGTCGTGCGGGAGCGCTCCCACCCAGCCCTCCCACCCTCCTCGGCCGCCCTGACCCTCTCCCACCCGAGAGCACGCGGAGGACACTGTGCACACCCCCGAGCCCCTGCGGCGCGCCGTCCCGGAACCGGGCCGCCCGCCCGGACACCGCCGCACCGGCGCCCGGCGCGGCCGCGCCGCCGCCCTCGCCCTGGCCGCGGGCGGGATCGCCACCGCCCTGCTGCTGGCCGCCCAGGGCGGCGCGGACGCCGCCGTCCAGGGCAGCCTCCCGGCGGGCACCCAGTTCTACAAGGACCCGGCCTCGCAGGTCGTCAAGTGGGTCGCCGCCAATCCCGGCGACTCCCGGACGCCGGTGATCTCCAAGCGGGTCGCGAGCCAGCCGCAGGGCATCTGGTTCTCCAACTACCGCCCCGACACCGTCACCTCGGACGTCCGCGCGGTCACCTCGGCCGCCGCCTCGGCCGGCCAGGTCCCCGTCCTGGTGGTGTACGAGATCCCCAACCGCGACTGCGGCGGCGCCTCCGCGGGCGGTGCGCCCGACCTGGCCTCCTACGACGCCTGGGTGGGGAAGTTCGCGGCCGGCCTCGGCAGCGGCCGGTCGGTGGTGATCCTGGAGCCCGACTCGATCGCGCTCACCACCTGCCTCTCCGCCCAGCAGCAGAGCGACCGCTTCGCCTCGCTCGGCCGGGCCGGCGCCGCCATCCGCTCCGCCGCCCCGAACGCCAAGGTCTACCTGGACGGCGGCCACTCCGCCTGGAACAGCGCCGCCGAGCAGGCCAACCGGCTGCGCGGCGCCGGGGTGCTGACCAGCGCGGACGGCTTCTTCACCAATGTCTCGAACTTCAACTCAACTGCCAACGAGGTGAGTTACAGCAAGTCGGTGCTGTCCGCGCTGGGCAGCCCGGGCAATCTGCACGCCGTGGTCGACACCAGCCGCAACGGCAACGGCCCGGCGGGCGGCGGGGCCTGGTGCGACCCGTCCGGCCGGTCGATCGGCGCCTACCCGACCAGTTCGACCGGGGACGCCGCGATCGACGCCTTCCTCTGGATCAAGCCCCCGGGCGAGGCCGACGGCTGCGCGGCCGCCGCCGGCACCTTCGTACCGGACATCGCCTACCAGCTGGCCGTCAACGCCGCGGACCCGAGCACCCCGCCGACCAGCCAGCCCCCGACCTCGCAGCCGCCGACCAGCCAGCCGCCCACCTCGCAGCCGCCGACGTCCCAGCCCCCGACCGGCAGCGCCGCCTGCTCGGTCGCCTACCGTGCCAACAGCTGGACCGGCGGCTTCACCGCGGACGTGACGGTGAAGAACACCGGCTCCGCCGCGATCGCCGGTTGGACGGTCGGCTGGACCTTCCCCGGCGACCAGAAGGTCACGAGCGCCTGGAACGCCAAGGTCACCCAGTCCGGCGCGGCCGTGACCGCCGCCGACCTCGGCTACAACGGCAGCCTGGCACCCGGCGCCTCCACCGGCTTCGGCTTCCAGGGCACCTTCGGGTCGAGCAACGCCGCTCCGACCGCGTTCACCGTGAACGGCGCCGCCTGCACGGTCGCCTGACGCCCGTTCCGTCCGCGGCGCGCGCCGCCCCCGGGCCCCCCGGGGGGGGGGGGGCGCGGGCGTCCCGGGGGGCCGGGCGCGGGGGGGCGGGCGGGGGGGCGCGGGGCCGGCGCGCAGCGCGCCGCCCCCCGCGCCCCCGCCCC
>NZ_JBHWBW010000461.1:0-6288 GCF_042735675.1 Kitasatospora sp. NPDC059571 | reverse complement strand
CGTCACGGGTGCGGCCGGGCGTCCGGCGTCTGCGTGCAGCGTCTGCGCCCTGCGGGCGCCCGGTCGCGCAGGTGCGAGCCGTCAGCAGCCGTTGAGCACGCTGGTGAGCTTCGCCTTCTCCGCGCTGTCCACGGCCAGGCCGTAGTAGTACTTCACCTGCACCCAGGCGCGCACATAGGTGCACTGGTAGGAGGCCTGCGGCAGCCAGGTGGTCGGGTCCTGGTCACCCTTGGAGCGGTTGGAGCTCGCGGAGACCGCCAGCAGCTGCGGCCGGGTGACGTCGTTGGCGAACGCCTTGCGCTGGTCGGTGGTCCAGGCCCAGGCACCGGAGCGCCAGGCCTCGGCCAGCGGCACCAGGTGGTCGATGTCGAAGCTGGAGGCGGTGGTGGTGGTGACGTTGTCGTACGGGGACGTCCAGTTGCCGCTGGTGGCGGTGCAGGCGGAGTCGACGACCACGTTGCTGCCGTCTCTCTTGATGACGGTCTCGCGGGTGTTGCAGGTCCCCGAGATGGTGATCCAGGTCGGGAAGAGGGAGCGGTCGTACGTCGACGTGTGCGAGTCGGCGGCGACGGTCAGCGAGGCCAAGTAGGTCCTGGCGGTCGCGGCGGAGACCGGGGTGGGCAGCGCGGCCTGGGCGGTGCCGGCGCCCGAGAGCAGGGCGGCGGCGGCCAGGGCGGCGGCGCCGGTCGCGGCGGCGGCACGGCGGAGCGGACGTATCCAGGGCATGCGTGACTCCAGGGGTGCGGGGGCGCGAGGACCGACCGGACGGGCACCGTCCGTTCGGTCAACCAGCATGGGGGCCAAGGTGTTTACGCGGGTAGACCCTGGAGGTGAATTCTTCCGACACGCCCCCTTCACCGGCCCCCCGTGCGGCTGCCGCCCCTACCGCCGTGCAGGGAGGGATAGGTGACGACCGGTCAGGGCGAACGTCCCGATGCGGTGACGAATGTGCAACCGGCCCGCCGTCCCGGCGACTACGCAGACGCACCGGCTGCACACTGTGGGGTACGAGACGGCATCCGGGGGCGGGCCGCTACGAGGAAGGACTGGAACATGCAGGGGGAGGCGCAGACCGTCCACGGTCTGTTCGAGCAGCGCGCCGCAATCGCACCGGAGGCCACGGCCGTGGTCTGCGGCGGAGTCCGGTTGAGCTACCGGGAGTTGGACCGGAGGGCCGACCGGCTCGCCCGGCGGCTGGCCGGCCTGGGGCTCGGGCCCGGCGAGGTGGCCGCCGTCGCCCTGGGCCGCGGGGCGGACCTGGTCACGGCGGTGCTGGCCGTGCTGAAGACCGGCGCCGCGTACGTGCCGGTCGAGCCGACCGGCCCGGATCGGACGATCCGGCACGTGCTCGCGGACGCGGCCCCGTCCGTGCTGGTCACCGAGGAGGCCCACCGGGTGCGGCTGGCCGACAGCGGGGAGCGGGCGGTGGTCTGCCTGGACACGGCCGACGACACCGTTCCGGACCGCGCGCAGGAGTTGGAGGACGGTCCGCCGGAGGTGGTGGTGGGCGGTGATGCGGCCGCCTGCGTCTTCTACACCTCGGGCTCCACCGGACTGCCCAAGGGGGCAGTGGTCGAGCACCGCAACCTGCTGCACTCCTACCGGGGTTGGCGCGAGGTGTACGGGCTGACCCCGGCCGACCGGTTCCTCCAGACCGCCACCCTGGAGTTCGACGTGTTCACCGCGGACTGGGTGCGGGCCCTGTGCACCGGCGGCACGCTGGTCATGGCCCGGCGCAACTACACCTTGGACCGGACGGCCGAACTCGCCGAACTGCACCGGCTGGTGGTCGACGAGGGGATCACCGTCATGGAGACCAACGTGTACACCGCGCGGCGGCTCCACGAGCACCTGCGCCCGCGCGGACTGGAGCTCGGCGAACTGCGGCTGCTCACGGTCGGCGCCGAGAAGTGGTATCTCGACGAGCACTTGGGCCTCCAGCGCCACCTGGGCCCGGGCGTGCGGGTGGTCAACGTGTACGGCGTGGCCGAGGCCGCGGTGGACAGCACGTACTTCGACCCGGCGACCCTCACCGACCTGCCGGAGCACCCCGAGCGGATCTCGCTGGTCGGCGTGCCGTTCCCGGGCAACCGCGTGCACCTGCTCGACGCCGCCGGACGGGCCGTCGCGGCGGGCGCGGTGGGCGAGATCTGCCTGTCCGGTCCGGGCGTCGGCCCCGGCGGCCCCCGGCCCGCCGATGCCGAGGCCGGTACCGGTGCCGGTGCCGGTGCCGGTCCGGACGGCCGGATCCACCGGACGGGCGACCTCGGCCGGTGGCGCCCCGACGGCATCCTCGAGTACATCGGCCGGATGGCGGGCGGCCGGGTCGGCTCGGGCACGGCCGGCGAGTCGCCGGAGACCTCGGGTGCCGCGGGCGGCAGCGCGGCGGACGGGGTCGCGGTGGAGGTGGCGGCGGCCGAGGTCGAGGCCGTACTGCGGGGCCACCCCGGGGTGCGTGAGTGCGCGGTCAACCCGCTGCCCGCGCCCGCCGGAACCGGTCAGGCCAGGGCAGCGGCGGCGCGGGCGGAACGGCCCGCGCTGGTGGCCTACGTGGTCCCGCACGGCGGCGGTTCACCCGAGCCCGCCGCCGTCCGGGAGTACCTCGCCGACCGGCTGCCGGCCCGGCTGCTGCCGGACGCGGTCGTCCCGCTCGCCGTGCTGCCCCGCACCCGCGCGGGCAAGTTGGACCGCGGCGCCCTGCCGCTGCCCGCGCCCCGTGAACCGGCCGACGGACCGCCCCGGCCCGGCAAGACCTCCCGGCCGTCCGCCAAGGGCGGTGCGGGGCGCGGCCGGACGGATGCGGTGGGCACGTCCGGAGCCGGGTGGGCGGTGGTGACCCTGATGTTCGCCGTCCCGGCCTGGGCGGTGACCGATGTCTTCTGGCCCGGCTCCACCGACCTGCAGCGGGTGCCGAACCCGTGGGCCCTGCTGTTCGGGGTGCTGTACGCGGTGGAGGTGCTGGCGTTCGGCCTGGGCGCCGCCTTCCTGCTCCTCGGTGGCCCGCTGATGGCCCGGCAGGGACGACCGCCCGGGATCACCGTGCTCGCGCGCTTCGCGGTGACGTGGCTGCTGGCCGCGTGGTGGCTGCAGGACAACTCCTACCGGACGACCCGGGCGACCGACTGGCCCTCGCAGGCCGCGCTGGTCTACGGCTTCAACGTCACGCTGATCGTCGCGGCGCTGGTGCTGGTGCGGTTCCTGGCCCGGCGCCCGGTGGCGGCGGCCGGGGCCGGGGGCGCACACCACTGAGGCGAGGCGGTCCCGGGGTCGAGGTCGCCGACGACCGGTCAGGGTGTCGGCGGGAGGCCGTCGAAGGGGTCGGCGAGTGCGTCGTTGGCCGCCCGGACCACTGCCTCCGCGGCGTCCAGCGCGTCCTGGTCCCGCGCGGCCAGGGCGATCCCGACGGTCGGCACGGCGTCGTCGCCGGCCGTCGGGATGGTCGGCAGCAGCCGGGCGCCGAACCGGGCGCAGCGGTCCGCGAGCCCGTGCAGGTGGGTGAGGAGCGTCTGCTGCGGGAGGCGGGCGCCCAGCGGCAGCCGGTCCAGGGTGCGGACCAGGTGCCCGGGGCCGTGCACCTCGTCGAGGCGGGCCCGGAGCACGAAGGCGGCCGCCGGGCCGGTGAGCCGCAGATTGGCCTCGGTGGGTGCGAGGCGGCCGCCCGGGTCGGTGACGAAGTCGACGTCGTACCAGCCGCGGTGGCCCGCCGAGGCCAGTTCGGCGCCGACCGCGAGGACGAACGCCTCCGCGGTGGCGGCGGCCCGCGCGGGCCCCGGGTCGGTGCCCGGACCGGCCGCCGCCGGGCCGACCGTCGCACCCCGGTAGGCGGTGCCGTCGACGTGCATCACGGCGGTGCCGACGGGGTGGACGGAGCCGTCGTCGGCGACCACCGCGTCGAAGGTGAGGTTGCGCAGCCGGCCCCGGCCCGGGACGTACTCCTCGACGAGCAGGCCGTCCGCGGGCAGCACGCCCTCGGAGGTCAGGGCGCGCAGCAGCGGGCGGCCGCCGCCGGCCGCGGCGACGTCCGCCGGGGTGAGCACCGCCGTGCCGTACCCGCCGACGCCGTGGTGCGCCTTGAGCACAGTGGTCAGCCCGCGGCCCGCCCGGGCGGCGAGCAGGCGGGCGGCCCGGCGCGGAGACCCGGCGGCCTCCTGGCGGGGCACCAGGATCCCCGGGTGGGCGGCGGCCAGGCGGGCGAAGAGCCCGTGCGAGGCGGCCTTGGACTCGTAGCGGAGGACGGCGTCGAGGCCCGGTCCGGCGGTGCAGCCCCAGGGACGGACGGGCAGTGCCAGCCCGGCGACCCGCTGCCGCAGGGCGGGCCGGGCGGCGAGTGCGGCGCCGACGGTGCTGTCCGGACCGGCCAGGCCGCCGTGCACCTCGACCGGGTCCCAGGCCAGCTCCTCGGCCAGCCAGCGGATCCAGTCGTCCTCGGGCTGGTCCGGCAGCAACAGGGCCGCGGGGTGCGGGCTGTAGAAGGCGGCGAGACAGGAGTAGTGGTGGGCCTGCCGGCGGGCGGCCGCCGACTGCGGGATGAACTGGGCGTTGAAGTCCGCCACGTCACCGATGTGGACGGCCCGGCCGGAACCGGTCCAGGCCTCCCGCCACGCCGCCGTCCGGCCCGTCCCGGTCACGGCGCTCCGCCGCCGACCGCCGGGCGGGCGGAGCTCCCGCACTCGTCCCCGTCCCCGTCCCCAGCTCCGTCCCCGCCCCCGTCCTCGTCCCCGTCCAGCAGGAAGGCCAGGACCGTCTCGGTGAACTCCGCCGGCTCGGCGGCGTGCACCAGGTGGCCGGCCGGGATGGTGACGAGGCGCGCCGCGGGGATGCGGCGGGCGAGCTCGGCCAGGCCCTGCTGCGGGACGTGACTGGCCGGCCCGCCGCCGACCACGAGCGTCTGCGCCGTGATCCGGTCCAGGCCGGCCAGCCAGGCCGGATCGGCGGCGTCGATCTCCCGGCGCAGCGCGAGCACCATCTCCCAGTCGAAGTCCAGCGGCCCGTCCGGCCGGGTGGGCGTGGACGGGGTGCGCGGGAGCGGCGGCGGGGCGTCCTCCAGCACCAGGCGGCGGACCAGGTGCGGCTCGCGCTGGGCGAGCAGGTAGGCGACCACGCCGCCCATCGAGTGCCCGACCAGGTCGACGGCGGCCGACCCGACCGTGTCGAGGAAGGCGGCCACGTCGTCGCTCATCGCCTCCAGCGAGTACGCGCCCGGCCATGCACTGCGCCCGTGGCCGCGCAGGTCGAGCGCGTACACCCGCCGGTGGCGTGCCAGCGCGGGCGCGATGGCGTCCCAGTCCGCCGCGGTCTCGCCCAGGGCGTGCAGCAGGACCAGGGGCGGCGCCTGCGGAGCGCCGTGGACGCGGTAGGCGATCCGGATGCCGCGCACGGTGGCGGTCGAGTAGGCCGTCATGCTCGTGACCATATCCGGCTCGGCGGTCCCGGAGACGGCGTCCGGCACGGGCCCGTGGTGACGGGCGGTCAGAAGGCTGCAGCGTCGGCGGCCGCCGCTCAGTGGAAGGTGATCGCCCGGCCGGTGGCGAGCGAGGCCCGGCAGGCCTCGTCGAGCCGGTGCCAGGCGAACTTCTCGGGCTCGTAGGGGTCGTCGTCGGCGATCGGGGCGGCCTGTGCGGCCTCGGGGTCGATGCCGATCGCCGGTGCGAGGGCGGCGAGTTCGGCCCGGAGGCGCTGGACCGAGCCGACCGTGCCGTCGCCGGCGACCCCTGCCTCGTCCGGCAGGAAGACCGGGTAGGGGCGGTCGACCGGGATGTAGTGGCCGGAGTCGTCGGCGTGGCACAGCAGGTGCGAGGAGAACGTCAGCGCCTCCTCGCGGACCTCCCGCTGGTCCCGGGCGTAGGCTTCCGGGGAGGTGTCCCGCGCGGGCGTCACCGGCTCGCCGTTGAGCTGCAGCACGTAGGCCCGCCGCAGGTGGTGGAGGTAGCGGTAGGGGAACCCCGCCGAGTAGCCGGGTGCCTTCCCGCCGCCGGGCGCGGGCTCCTGCCAGTCGATGCCGCGGGCGGCCAGGGCGCGGCCCAGCCGGTCGAAGGCGCCGCGGAAGTGGGCGGCGCCCTCCGGGTCGTTGCGGTCGAGGTCGTCCAGCAGTCCGACGGAGATCGAGAGTCCCATGGCGGGAGCCTAGGGTGCGCCGCCCACAGTCCCGCCGGGAAGTGCGCGGTCCACGGGTCCGGGCACGGCAGAGGGCCGCCCCGGGCCGGGCCGCGGCGGTGGGCGCGGGCGCGGCGGCGGTCGCCGGCGGGCGCCACCGGTCCGGCAGGCCCCGGGGGGGGGGCGGGGGGGGGG
>NZ_JBHWBW010000460.1:0-6303 GCF_042735675.1 Kitasatospora sp. NPDC059571 | reverse complement strand
CGCCCGATCCGCACGGGCGGTGCGCGGCCCTGCCGCGGGGCGGGCGGCGGCGGAACGGCGGCCGTGGGCCCGGCGGGCGAAAGTGGTGCGCATGGTGGCCGTCCCTCCAGGCGGTGGCCGAGCCCGCCTCCGGACCCCGGTACGGGCGGGCGCGGCCGTTCGCGCCGGGCCCTGGGACGATTCTTCCGGAGCGGCCCGGCGCGGGCATCGTGCAGCGGTTGCGCAGCGGTTCGCGGCCCGCCCGGGTCAGGCCGCGGCGCGGCGGGTCAGGGCCAGCACGGCCATGTCGTCGTCCCGCGGCCCGCCCGTCCACCGCTCGACGTCGCGCACCAGCGCGTCGATCACCTCCTGCGGCCCGCCGAACGGCCCGAGCGGGCCCAGCCGCAGTGCCGGGTCGTAGAACCGCCCCGCGCCGTCCCTGGCCTCGGTGACCCCGTCGGTGACCAGCAGCAGGGTGTCGCCGGGTGCGAACGGCCAGTCGTCCGGCCCGGGCCGCGGCACGCCCAGGCCGCCCATCCCGAGCGGCAGGCCCGGGTCGCGGGCGTCCAGCAGCCGGACCCCACGGCCCGGGCCGTCGAGCAGGTACGGGCCGGGGTGCCCGCAGTTCAGCACCCGCAGACCGTCCCGGCCGGGGGCGACCTCACCGAGCAGCGCGGTGATGAAGCCCTCCATCCGCAGCTCCTCCTCGCGGTGCGCCACCTCCCGGACCAGCGCGTGCTCCAGGCCGTCGGCGAGTGCCGGGAGGTCCGGCGCCCGGTCCGCGTTCTCCCGGAACGCGCCGAGCAGCACCGAGACCGCCGCCACCGCCTCCAGCCCCTTGCCGCGCACGTCCGCGATCAGCACCCGCACCCCGAACGGGGTCTCCTGGAGCGCGTACGCGTCCCCGCCGATCAGCGCGTCGGTGTGCGCCGCCTGGTAGCGGGCCGCGACCGCCAGCTGCCCGACCCGGGCGGGCGGCGCCGGCAGCACGGCCCGCTGCGCCGCCTCGGCCACCGAGCGGACGGCCGCCAGCCGCCGTCCGTGCCGGGCGATCAGCCGGTTGAGCCAGACGCCGATGAGCGCGGCGAAGACCGTGTTCGCGAGTTCCAGGTACCCGGCGGTGGTGCCGATGGAGCCGTCCCGCACGGTCAGCACGAGCACGCCGACCACCACCGCCACCGCGACCGCGACGGTGTCCCGCAGTGAGAGCAGCGCGCCGGCCAGGACCGAGGCGGCGGCCAGCATCGGGTCGCCCCAGTAGTCGTCGGGCTCCACGGAGTTCCAGACCAGCCCGGCGACGATCAGCGCCCAGGGGACCAGCCGCACATAGCGCGGCCACTGCGCGGAGATCGATGCCACGGCGCACCACCACTCCCGTCCGGACGGCTGGGCCTCCCCAGTATCCGCCGCGCCGGCACGGCGGCGCGCGGCCTCGGCCGGGGCCGGCCCGCCTCCGGGGCCGCCGGTGCGCCGCCGCGGGAAATCCGCTGGACCGCGGCCCGTCCGCGGCGTTGGCTGGGCCCATGGACGATCTGCGCACCGACCGCCTGCTGCTCCGCCGATGGCGGGAGTCCGACCTCGCGCCCTGGGCCGCGATGAACGCCGACCCCGAGGTCCGCGAGCACCTCGGCGACCTGCTCACCCGCGAGCAGAGCGACGCCTCGGTGGCCCGCTTCCGGGCCGAGGCCGACGCCCGCGGCTACGGCTGGTGGGCGGTGGAGGTGGTGGCCGACGGCGCCTTCGTCGGCTTCGCCGGCCTCGATCCGGTCGACGACGGCCTGCCCTTCGCCGGCGTCGAGATCGGCTGGCGGCTGGCCCGCCCGGCCTGGGGGCACGGCTACGCCACCGAGGCCGCCCGGGCCGTGCTGGCGTTCGGCTTCGACACCCTGCGGCTGCCGGAGATCCTCGCGGTGACCACCGCCGGGAACCTCCGCTCACGGGCCGTGATGCGCCGGATCGGGATGACCCGCGACCCCGCGGACGACTTCGACGACCCCGAGGCGCCCGAGGGCCCGCTGCGGCCGAACGTGCTGTACCGGATCGCCCGGGGTGCCCGGGACACGGTCCCGGTCGCAGCCCCGCCCGGCGCCGGGCCGTGACCCCGGGCGCGGGCCGCACCGGACGGGCGTGAGAGCGTGTGGCCCATGAGCGAGACGGTCACGGTCACCACCTGGCACCTGGAGCAGACCTCACCCGACGACCTGGTCCGGCCGGTGCCGCGGCCCGGGGAGCGCGAGCTGCCGGTGGTCCGCGCGGAGCGGACCGGCCCCGAGTTCGCCCGCTTCCTGTACACCGCGGTGGGCGGCCCCTGGTCCTGGACGGACCGGCTGCCCTGGACGTACCGGCAGTGGCAGGAGTGGCTGGCGAAGTCCGGGGTGGAGACCTGGGTGGCCTGGGTGGACGGCACCCCGGCCGGGTACGTCCAGTTGGAGCCTCACCCCGAGGGCGAGGTCGAGGTCGTCTACTTCGGCCTCCTGCCGGACTTCATCGGCCAGGGCCTCGGCAGCCGGCTGCTCGCCGACGGCCTGGCCCGCGCCTGGGACCTGGCCGACCGCCACCCCGGGTGCCCGCCCACCCGCCGGGTGACCGTCCACACCTGCTCGCTGGACGGCCCGGCCGCGCTGCGCACCTACCGGGCGCGCGGCTTCCGGGTGGTCCGCACCGAGACCGCCGAGCAGCCCGCCGCCCCGGCGCCCGGCCCGTGGCGGGGCGCCGGGGACTGACGGGCGCCGGGGATCAGGCCAGGTCGAGGCCCGGGTAGAGCGGGAAGTCCGCGAGCAGGTCGGCCGCGCGCTTGGCGACCGCGTCGCGCACCTGCGGGTCCAGGACGTACTTGGCCTTCGACGGCGCGCCGGTGCCGGGGGCGGTCGGCGAGGCGGCCCGCAGCACGGTGGTGATCAGGTCGGCGATCTCGTCCATCTCCGCGGTGCCCAGGCCGCGGGTGGTGAGCGCGGGGGTGCCGACCCGGACGCCCGAGGTGTACCAGGCGCCGTTCGGGTCCTGCGGGACGGCGTTGCGGTTGGTGACCACGCCCGACTCCAGCAGCGCCGCCTCCGCCTGACGGCCCGTCAGGCCGGAGCCGGAGGTGTCGATCAGCACCAGGTGGTTGTCGGTGCCGCCGGTGACCAGGCGGACGTCGCGCCGCAGCAGCCCCTCGGCCAGCGCCCGGGCGTTGTCGACGACCCGCTGCGCGTAGTCGCGGAACTCCGGGCGGCGGGCCTCGGCGAAGGCCACCGCCTTGGCGGCCATCACGTGCGGCAGCGGGCCGCCGAGGACCATCGGGCAGCCGCGGTCGACCTGCTCGGCGAGCTCCTCGGTGCAGAGCACCATGCCGCCGCGCGGGCCGCGCAGCGACTTGTGGGTGGTGGTGGTGACGATCTGGGCGTGCGGCACCGGGTCGAAGTCCCCGGTCAGCACCTTGCCCGCGACCAGCCCGGCGAAGTGCGCCATGTCGACCATCAGGGTCGCCCCGACCTCGTCGGCGATCTCCCGCATCAGCCGGAAGTTGACCAGCCGCGGGTACGCCGAGTACCCGGCCACCAGCACCAGCGGGCGGAACTCCCGGGCGGTGGCACGCAGCGCGTCGTAGTCGAGCAGGCCGGTCGCCGGGTCGGTGCCGTAGCTGCGCTGCTCGAACATCTTGCCGGACAGGTTGGGCCGGAAGCCGTGGGTGAGGTGGCCGCCGGCGTCCAGCGACATGCCGAGCAGCCGCTGGTCGCCGAGCGAGCGGCGCAGCTCGGCCCAGTCCGCCTCGGCCAGGTCGTTGACGTTGCGGACGCCCGCGCGCTCCAGCGCGGGGGTCTCCACCCGCTGGGCGAGGACCGCCCAGTAGGCCACCAGGTTGGCGTCGATGCCGGAGTGCGGCTGGACGTAGGCGTGGTCGGCGCCGAACAGCTCGCGGGCGTGCTCGGCGGCGATCGACTCCGCGGTGTCGACGTTGCGGCAGCCGGCGTAGAAGCGGCGGCCGACGGTCCCCTCGGCGTACTTGTCGCTGAACCAGTTGCCCATCGCCAGCAGCACGGCGGGCGAGGCGTAGTTCTCACTGGCGATCAGCTTGAGGGAGGCGCGCTGGTCCTCGACCTCGGCGCCGATCGCGTCGGCGATGCGCGGTTCGACGGCGCGGACGGCGTCCAGGGCGCTGCGGAAGGCGGTCCCGGCGGCGGGGCCGACCGAGGTGTGGGGCGCGGACGGGACGGCGGACTCGGCCAAGGCGGTCTCCTCGATACGATTCGAACGGCCCAGGCGCACGGCAACAACGTGAGACACGGAGCCGCTCCCCGATGGTGAGTCCATCCCAGCGCGCCAGTCACGGCTCGCGGCGAGCGTACCAACCCTGCTGAGCGGGCGGCCAGGACGCCCGGATGTCGGACGGATCACGTCCCGGCCGGGATGTACGGCCGCGCCGTGCGGTCCGTACACTCCAGCGGTGGAGAACTTGACGTGCGGTCAGTGCGGCCAGGTGGGGCTGGAACCCGGGTTCGTGGAGGACTCCGGGGAGGGCTCCCGCGGGTACGCCCGGTGGATACCCGGGCCGATCGAACGCGGCATCTTCGGCGGCGCCCGCCGGCTGGGCAAGCCGCGCTGGCAGATCGACGCGTTCCGCTGCCCCCGGTGCGGGCATCTGGAGCTGTTCGCCTCCAAGCCGGTCTGACCGGTCCGACCGGACGGGGATCCGGCGCGGCAGGGCCGCCCCGGGCGGCAAGGGGGGCGTACCGCCCGGTGCGTCGCACGCCCTGCCGAGCGGTCGTCTCACCCGCCCCGCGCGGTCCAAACCCACCGGCCCCTCAGCGCGCTGCGCGCCCGCCGCCGGACGTCAGTCCTGGCGGGCCGCCTCGCGGCGGCGGCGCTTGCCGAGGGCGGCCTCCGAGAGGTCCTCGGCCTGGGAGCGCAGGTTGCGGTAGCCGTACCCGCGGTCGGTCAGCCAGGCCGCGGCGGCGGCCTCGGCCCGGGCAGCGGCGGTGACCAGGTCCTCCGCCTCCTCGCCGGTGTCCGCGAAGCGGAAGGTGAAGGCGGTGCGGGCGGCGATGTCGTAGCTGAGGTGCCCCTCGGGGGTGAAGGCGGCGTGCAGGACGTCGTGGTCGGCGGCCCGGGCGAGGAGCTCGGCGCGCTGCTCCTCGCCGAGGCCGTCGAAGACGCCGCGGACGGTGATGCGGAAGTCACGTGTGCTCATCGCCCGACCCTAGGACGGAGCGGCGGCCCGGCGCACGGCGTTTTCCGCCCGGCGGGCCCGCCGGCGGGCCCGCGGCAGGCATGATCGGAGCCGACACCCCCACCGGAAGGACGCGCAGCAATGGAGTTCCGCCACCTGGGCCGCAGCGGCCTGATCGTCAGCGAGATCGCCTACGGCAACTGGCTCACCCACGGTTCCCAGGTCGAGGAGGAGACCGCCGCGGCCTGCATCCGCGCGGCCCTGGACGCCGGGATCACCACCTTCGACACCGCCGACGTGTACGCCGAGACGCGCGCCGAGTCGGTGCTCGGCCGGGCGCTCAAGGGCGAGCGGCGCGAGGGCCTGGAGATCCTCACCAAGGTCTTCTGGCCGACCGGCCCGGGCCGCAACGACCGGGGACTGGGCCGCAAGCACGTCATGGAGGCGATCGACGGCTCGCTGCGCCGGCTGCAGACCGACCACGTCGACGTCTACCAGGCGCACCGGTTCGACCCCAGCACCCCGCTGGAGGAGACCATGGAGGCCTTCGCCGACGTGGTCCGGGCCGGCAAGGCCCTGTACATCGGGGTCTCCGAGTGGACGGCCGAGCAGATCCGCGCCGGGTACGAGCTGGCGCGCGACCTGCGGGTCCCGTTCGTCTCCAACCAGCCGCAGTACAGCGCGCTGTGGCGGGTCATCGAGGCCGACGTGGTGCCGGCCTGCGAGGAGCTCGGCATCGGCCAGGTGGTCTGGTCGCCGATCGCCCAGGGCGTGCTGACCGGCAAGTACCGGCCGGGTGCGCAGCCGCCGGCCGGCTCGCGGGCCACCGACGACAAGGGCGGCGCGAACTTCGTCGCCCGCTGGATGCGGCCGGAGGTGCTGGAGCGGGTCCAGCTGCTGGGTCCGCTCGCCGACGAGGCCGGGCTGACGCTCGCCCAGCTGGCGGTGGCATGGGTGCTGCAGAACCGGAACGTCTCGGCGGCGATCATCGGCGCGTCCCGGCCCGAGCAGGTGGCGGAGAACGTCCGGGCCGCCGGGGTGAAGCTGGAGGCCGGCCTGCTCAAGGCGATGGACGACATCCTCGCCCCGGTGGCCGAGACCGACCCGGCGCGGACGGCCGAGGGCGCTCCGAAGGACCGCCCCTGACGGACGCCGGCATCGGAGCGGCGCCGCGC
>NZ_JBHWBW010000459.1:0-6306 GCF_042735675.1 Kitasatospora sp. NPDC059571 | reverse complement strand
ACCCGCGAGGCCCACCACCCCCCCGTCGACCCACCCCCCCCCACGACACCCGCGGCCCGCCCCCGCCCCGCGGGGCCCCCCCGGGAGCGGTCAGTCGCCCTCGGCGGGCGCGACCACGGCCAGGGCCTCGACCTCCAGCAGGAACTCCGGCGCGATCAGGCCGGCCACCCGGACGGCGCTGCTGGCCGGCGGCCGCGCGGTGTCCACCACCTCGTCCCGGGCCGCCCGCAGCGCAGGGAGGAAGGCGGTGTCCGTGACGAAGAAGGTCAGTTTCACCACGTCCCGGAAGTCCGCACCGGCCGCGGCCAGGCACCGCCCGATGTTCGCGAACACCTGACGTGCCTGGGCGGCCGGGTCGTCCCGGCCGACCAGCTCGCCGTGCTCGTCCAGGGCCAGCTGCCCGGAGACCGCCACCAGCCGGCCGCTGCCGTGGACGACGTGGCTGTAGCCGCGGCCCGGCGCCAGGCCGGGCGGGGCCGCGACATGGGTGAGGTGGGGGGCCTGCGGGGACGGCGCGGATTCCTGCGACATGGCGGCACACACTCCGGTGGTCGGGGAAGGAGGGGCGGGGTCGGGCCGACGCGGTGTCAGGCCCGGTCGATGCGGGACCGCAGCGCGGCCGCCAGCCGGTCCGCGGCGTCCGGGTGGTGGTGCAGGAACAGCCGGGGCTCGGTCAGCTCCAGTTCGATCAGCAGCGGCGCGCCGTCGGTGCCCCGCACCAGGTCGACGCGGGCGTACAGCAGGTCGGCGCGCTCCGGCAGGGCGGCGAGCACCTGCTCGGCCACCGCCAGCTGGTCGGCGTCCGGCTGCCGGGTCTCGTCGGCGAAGCCGCCGTCCGCCCCGGCGAGCATCGGGCCGCGCCGCACCGCATGGCTGAACTCCCCGCCCAGGAAGAGGAGCGAGGTCTCGCCCTCGCCCTCCACCATCGACAGGTACGGCTGCACCATGGCCGTCCGCCCGGCCGCGGCCAGGGCCGCTGCGTGCGCCACCGCCGCCGCGCGCTCGGACGTCCGCAGGGTGTCCCGGGCGCCGACCGACACGGCCGGCTTCACCACCAGTTCGGGCCAGGGCGCGACTGCGTCGCCGAGCTGCTCGCCCGGGCCGACCCAGACCGTCGGCACGACCGGTACGCCGGCCCCGGAGAGCTCCCGCAGATACGTCTTGTCGGTGTTCCGCTCCAGCACCGGCGCCGGGTTGCACAGCCGGGTCAGCCCGGCCGCCCGGTGCGCCCAGGCCAGGAACTCGGGACGCCGGGTCGGGTAGTCCCAGGTGCTGCGGACCACGGCCGCCGCGTACCGCTCCCACTGCACCGCGGGGTCGTCCCAGACCGCGGCCTCCGCGGTCAGCCCGGCCCGCTCGAACGCCGCCAGGGCGACCGCGACCTCGGCGTCGGGGGCCCGGTGGCTGGTCACGTAGGCCACGGCGGGACGCGGGCGCGGATGCTGGGACACGTCGGACTCCGGCTGGTACGGGAAGGATCTTCGGGCACGAAGCCTCCGCCGCGCCGGTCCCGGCTGTCAACCGCGTTTCCGGCCGGACACGCCGGTGCGGGCATGCCGGGCTGTACCGGCCTCAGTCCAGGGCGAGTTCGCCGACCCGCTGGTCTCCGCTGGTCTCGCCGGTCGGCCGGAACCCGAGTCCGAGGTAGAAGTCCTCGGGGCCGTCCGCACCCGGGTGCCAGGTGGTGGTCAGCCGGGTGCCCCCGCGGCGGCGGATCTCGGCGCCCACCGCCCGGACGGCGAAGCGGCCGTACCCCCGGCCCTGCTCCCCGGCGGCGATGTTCAGGCGCCAGAGGCCCGAACGCAGGTCGGCGCCCCGGCCGTCGGCGGCGAAGTCGATGTCGAAGAAGGCCATCACGAACCCGACCGGCCGGCCCTCGTCGACGATCAGCCGCGGCCAGGCGAGATCGCCGTACGCGTAGGCCTCGGCGAGCGACTTCACGACCGGTGCGACCAGGTGCTGCTGGTCCGCCCGCACGCTCAGGCCGATCGCGGCGTCGACGTTCCCGGGCGTGATCTCTTCGAGGCGCGGCACAGTGATCATGGTCCAACCGTACGGC
This sequence comes from Kitasatospora sp. NPDC059571, assembly GCF_042735675.1. Classification (NCBI taxonomy): domain Bacteria; kingdom Bacillati; phylum Actinomycetota; class Actinomycetes; order Kitasatosporales; family Streptomycetaceae; genus Kitasatospora; species Kitasatospora sp. NPDC059571. Next base: position 4,247 of record NZ_JBHWBW010000459.1, on the reverse strand, counting down.
GTGCCGCCCGGAGCGCCCTGCGCGACAGCCCTTCCGCGCTCGGTCCTAGGCTGTCCGCCATGGGGGATCTCGTGGGGGACCGGGAGCTGGCACGCTCCGACGTGGTGGCGAACCGGACGATGAACCGGGAGCGGACGCTGTCCGGCGTGAACAGCTATGCGCGCGAGCTCGGCCTCGACCCGTCGGGGCGCCTGCAGACGCACCCGGGCGGCTGGCTGGACCTGTGCAGCGGCGAGGGGCGCGCGCTGCACGCCGCCGCGGACCTGGTGCCGGCGGGCACCGAGCTGGCCGGCGTCGACCTCGTCGGCCCACTCACCCCGGTGCCCGCCCGGACCGGAGCGCGCCTGGTGACCGCGTCGGTGGCGGACTGGCGGCCGGACCGCACCGACTGGGCGCTGATCACCTGTGTGCACGGCCTGCCGTACCTGGGCGACAAGTTGGGGCTGCTGGCGCGCTGGGCCGGCTGGCTCGCGCCGGACGGCCTGCTGGCGGTCACCTTCGACCCGGCCTCGATCCGCCGCCCGGACGGCAGGTCCGCCGCCCGTCCGGTGCTGGCGGCCCTCCGGGCAGCCGGCTTCGCGTACTCCTCGACCCGGCGGCTGCTCACGCTGGAGGGCGGCCGCGACCTGCCGGAGGAGTTCGCCGGCTTCCACTACCTGGGCGCCGACCCGGCGGCAGGCCCGAACTGGACCGGCCAGCCGGCGGTCGCCTCGGTCTACGCCTGACCCGGGCCGGCCCGGACCGGCGGCTTCGGAGAGGGACACCGTGCTCGGTGGGCGTCGAGCGGGTTCAGGCCAGGGTGAGCAGGCCGACCGCGACGGCGGCGGTGCCCAGGCCGAGGAGCTGGCCGCGGTGGATGCGTTCGGCGAGCACGGCGCGGGCGAGCAGCACGGTGCCCGCGGGGTAGAGGGCGGTGATCACCGCGACGACGGTGAGATTGCCGCTGCGTGCGGCGAGCAGGAACAGCAGGTTCGCCACCGAGTCCAGCGCGCCCGCGGCGGTGGACAGCCCGTAGGCGGGCCGTTCGGTCCCGAGTCTGTGGCGCAGCAGGCCCGCCGCCGCGAGGGTGACGACCGAGGAGACCCCGCGGCCGACGATCAGCGGAGCGACCCCGCTGTCCGTCGGCGCCTGGTGCAGGAAGATCAGCTGGAGCGCGATGGCGGCGCCGGCGCCGAGGGCCAGCAGCAGCGCGGTGCGCGAGGGCCGCGCCGACCCCGCGCCGTCGCCGGCGCTGACCATCACGACCGCGACCAGCGCGAGCGGCAGGCCCACCAGTCCGGCGGCGCCCAGGTGTTCGCCCTGCAGCAGCCCCACCGCGACCGGCAGCGCGGCGGACACCAGCGCGGTCACGGGCGACAGCACGTTCATCGGACCGATGGCCAGGGTGCGGTAGAGCAGGGCGAACGCGGCGGCCGAAGCGGCTCCGGAGGCCGCGCCCCAGCCGAGGGCGCCGGGGCCGAACGAGGCACCGAGGAACGGCCACAGCAGCAGTTCGACCGCGAGACTGGCCGGGGCGGCGATCATCACGGTGCGCAGCACGTGGGCCTTCCGGGCGCCGAGGCCGCCGAGGAAGTCGGCGCATCCGTAGGCGAGTGAGCTTCCGAGGGCCAGCAGCAGAGCGATCACGGCGCATCCCTTACCATTCAGTGGAACGACCGAACGGTACATCGGATCGACCAGTCGATGCCAATCAAACGACCGTACGGTGCACTGGAATGACCTGAGGGTGAGGATGTGATCAGGTGACCGAGACGGCGGCAGCCCTGCGGACGGTCGCGAACAACGTCAGGGCGGCCCGCACCCGCGCGGGCCTGTCCCTGGAGGAGCTCAGCCGGCGAGCCCAGGTCAGCAAGGGCGCTCTGGTGGGTCTCGAGAAGGCCCAGGGCAACCCCAACCTGGCCACCCTCGTCCGGCTCGCCGACACCCTCGGCATCTCGGTGTCCGCCCTGATGCAGGGGCCTTCCGAGGGCCGGGTGCGCATCGTGTCCGCCGACGCCGCGGCACCGCTGTGGACGGGTGGGCGCGGCGGCGAGGCCCGCCTCGTGCTGACGACCTCGGGCCCGGCCCCGGTCGAGATCTGGCGGTGGCGGCTGGAGCCCGGCGAGGAGTACCCCAGCCACCCCCACCAGGCCGGCGTCGTGGAGACCGTCAGCGTCATCTCCGGCCGGATGACCCTGGTCGTCGACGGTGCCGAGCACACCGTCGAAGCGGGCCAGACCGCCACCTTCGACGGGGACACCACCCACACCTACCGCGGCGCGGGCGCCGAGTCCTGCCACCTGATCATGACGGTCCACCTGCCGCCCGGTCCGGCCGCCGCACCCTGACCGGTGCCACGGGAGCAGAGCCCGCCGCCCACCGGACCGGCCGGTCGCCGGGCGGCCCGGGGCGTCGGCCGCTAGCGGGCCCGGCTCGCCAGTGCGCGCTCGGTGAGCTCCGCGAGCAGGCGCCGGCCCTCGGGCCAGTCGCCGAGGCCGGACTCGGAGTTGAGGTGCCCGTACGGGCCGAGGTCGACGGCGGGTGCGCCCCAGGCCGCGGCGAACTCGCGGGCGCGTTCGGCGCTGCACCAGGGGTCGTCGCTGCCGTGCACCACGACGGCCGGGAAAGGCAGGGGCCGCAGGGGCACCGGCCGGAAGCCGGCGAGTTCGGGCACGTCGGCGGCGTCGAGGTCGGGCGGTGCGACGAGCAGGGCGCCGAGGACGCCGGGCCGGGCCCCGCCGGCCGCCCAGTGGGCGACGGTGGCGCAGCCGAGGCTGTGCGCGACGAGGACGACGGGCCGCTCGGCCGCAGCGACCGCGCGGTCGAGCGCGGCCACCCAGTCGGCGAGGTCGGGGCGGTCCCAGTCCTGCTGGTGGACGCGCCGGAAGTCGCGTCCGGTCGCCTCCCAGCGGCTCTGCCAGTGCGCGGGACCGGAGTTCTGGTAGCCGGGCAGGACGAGGTGGAGCGGCTGGTCGGTGGTCACCGGTGCGGCCTCCTGGCGGGTCGGGTCGGGCTGGTCAGCGGGCGGGGGGAAGGACTTCCTCGACGGTGCTCGTCCCGGCACCCGGCCGGGACTCCCAGCGCCAGGACTCCTCGAGCCGCAGCCGCCCGTCGGCCATCCGGGTCAGCGCGCTGACGCAGTGTCCGCTGCTGGTGTCGCCCTGCCGGTTGAGGTGGACGTAGCGGAAGTCGAGGGTGTCGCCGACCCTGGTGCCGACCAGGTGCCCGTGGACGATGTCGCCGCCGCGGTAGGAGGCCCAGACCCGGCCGTCCTCCTCGCGGTAGGCGAAGCTGGTGTCGGCGTCGACCTCGCCGTGCTCGGCACGGCCGGCCGGCGCGAAGACCAGGCCGTCGAGGGATGGCAACATGGGCGTGCGCTCCTTCCGTGCGGGGCCTCAGTCGATCACGCGGGCGACACCGGCCGCCAACCGTTTCCGGATGCCGAGACGTCCCGGGCCGGTGGCGGGCCGGTGGCGGGCCGGTGGCGGACGGTGCCGGTGCGTCAGAGGACGGGCTGGACGTCCCCGGTGGTGGTGGTCCGGCCGCTGCCTCGGCCCGGCAGGTCGCCGGGCGGGATGCCGGGGTGGTGGGCGGCGCGGTCGCCGTCGGCGGGGCCGTGCGTCTCGCCGTCGCCGAACGCGATGCGCGAGACGATCCGGTAGCGGTCGCCGCGGTACACCGAGTGCACGTACTCGACGGCGCGGCCGGTCGCGTCGGCGGTCAGCCGCTCGAACAGCAGCGCCGGGGAGAGCGGCGGCACGCCCAGCAGTCGCGCCTCGTTCTCGCTGGTCACGGTGGGTTCGATGGACTGCACGGCTTCGCGGACCTGGATGCCGTGGCGTTCGCGCAACAGGTCGTAGAAGTCGCCGGACTCCATGTCCGCGGGTCTGAGCCCGGGCACCAGCACCGCGGGGATGTGCAGGTGCTCGATGGCCATCGGCTCGCCGTCGACGAGCCGCAGCCGCGCGATGTAAGTGAGGTCGGCGGCGGGGGAGACCCGCAGCCGGCGGCCGATCCGCGGGCCGGCCGGCACGGTGGAGAGCTCCAGGACCCGGCTGGCCCAGCTGCCGGCAGCGCGCGGCACGCTGAAGGCGCGGTCCTCCGGGGCCATCGCCATCTCCTGGGTGATCTTCGCCGGTGCGACGAACATGCCGCGGCCGTGCTCGCGGACGATCGAACCGGTGGCGACCAGTTCGTCGACGGCCGCGCGGAGCGTGGGGCGGGAGACGCCGAGCCGTTCGCAGAGCGTGCGCTCGGAGGGGATGGGG
>NZ_JBHWBW010000458.1:0-6312 GCF_042735675.1 Kitasatospora sp. NPDC059571 | reverse complement strand
GGCCCCCCCGCGGACGCCCGCGCGCCCCAACGCGGCGGAGACCACCAGCAGCCCGGCGCCGGCGACCGCGCCCGTCCGCGGGGCGCGGCGCGAGGCCGGTCCCGGCGGCGGCCGGTCGTCGTGCCCGGCCTCCGCGCCCTGCTCGCCGGACGGTCGGTCGGCCGGCGGGCCGCGCCGGTCGGCGACGGCGGTCAGCACGACCGCCGCGGTGGTGACCGCGGCCAGCACGGCGACCGCCCGGCCGACGGTGAAGGTGTGGCCGAGGTAGTACGCCTCGGCCACCACGACACCGATCGCCAGGCTCAGCGCCACCGCGAGCACCCCGGTCTCCAGCGGTTCCATCGGCCGGCCCCGCCGGGCGAGCCCGACGCCGACCAGCCGGACCACGGCGAGGCCGGGGCACACCACCAGGAAGGCCACCCCGGCCGCCACCCTCAGCGGGTGGGCGGGCGGCAGCGCGGTGCACAGCAGGGCCAGCCAGCCGGAGACCGCCAGGACGACGTTCAGCAGATGCCGTCTCACCGCCGTCACCTCCTCACGGAGTCGAGAACCCGCGGGCCACGGGATTGGGGACGAACCGGTAGACCACCGCGTCGTTGTTGCGGTACACGGTGGTGAAGCCGGGGTTGGCCGCGGCCTGTGCGTCCAGCCGGGGGACGGTGTCCGCCGGGAGCGTGCCGGTGAGGAAGCAGTCCGCCGCCTGCGCGCGGTTGAGCATCAGGTAGGCGGGCGTGCCCGGCGGCGCGAACGACACCGCTGCCATCAGTCCGGCCATCGGATTGCGCGCGGTGAGCTCCTTGAGCGGCTTCTCCAGCCCGGCCAGCTCGATCCGGACGTGGTGCTCGTAGCCCCAGGTGCTGCCCGGCGCCTCGCCGGTCACCGTCACGATCACCGCACCGCGCGGCGCGGTGTCGATCATCTGCTGCCCCGCGGTGGTCTCCGCGACGGTGAAGTAGTTCATCTTCTCCTTGGTGTAGTAGCCGAAGAACAGGCCGCCGAGCAGCGACATCGCGACCACCAGGACCACCGCGCCGCGCAGCCGCGGCTGCCGCCCCGGCCGCAGCAGCAGCGCCGCCACGAGGAAGGCGGTCGACGGCAGCGAGAACAGGTAGACCCGGAAGATCATCTCGCCGCCGTAGTTGTTGGCGGCCAGCAGCGGCAGCGGGGCCAGCGCGGTCAGCGGGATCGCCGTGCGGCGCACCCACGGGCGGCGGACGAGGCAGGCCGCGGCCAGCACGAAGACCACCGCGGTCAGCCCGCGGTCCACCCAGGCGACCAGCACCTGGCCCGGGGCGGAGGCGCCGAGGCCGGCGAACCCCGCGGCGACGTTGCCCTCCGGCGACTCCAGCGCCGTGATGAAGCTGTGCAGGTTCTGCTCGACGTACGGCCGGGCGACCGTGGCGTCCCACAGCAGCGTCCATCCGACGGCGCCGGCCAGCGCGGGCAGCGTGACCCGGCGGTTGCGGCGCGGGATCGACAGCACGGCCATCGCGCTGATCATCATGATCGGCGTCAGCTGGTGGGAGGAGGCGATGGCCCCCTCCAGGATCAGCACGCACAGCAGCAGCCCCGGGCTCCAGCCGCGGCCGGGGGAGGCCGCGGCCTCCGGTGCCTGCGAGGGGCGGGCACCGCCGTCACCGTCCGGCCCGGCCCGGGCCCCGGGCAGCCGCCGCACGACCACCGCGAGCAACGTGACGAAGAGCAGGAAGGCGAACGCCTGCGGGGCGAAGTAGTCCTGGCCGACCCAGGAGACCGAGTAGTAGATCCACACGGTGCCCCAGATCAGCGTCCGCTCCCGGGTCACCGCCCGGTACAGCAGCAGCAGCGGGGCCAGCAGCAGGGCGTTGTTGATCGGCGGCGCCCAGGCGGCGAACCCCAGTGCGGAGTGCACCCCGGTGACCCGCATGACCAACCCGCTGAGGACGAAGAACCCCGGCCACTCGTTGTAGATCTCAAAGCCCTGGGCGTCCGGTACCGGCCCGTTGTGGCGGATCATCGCGTCGATCACCGCGACGTGCTTCCAGGCCCAGACGTAGCGCAGCGTCGGGTACAGCAGGCTCGGCGTCGCATGGATCATCGCGATCAGACCGAGCACGTACCCGGCCAGCCAGCCGCCGCCGTACCTCCGGTCCGACAGCACCAGCGCGAAGCCCAGGGTGAGCACCACCAGGGCCGCCCAGAACAGCGGCGGCAGCACCTGGAGCAGGCCCAGGTCGTTCATCCGGCCGAGCGGGACGTGGCGCAGCGAGAGCAGCCACATCACCAGGGCGACCGGCAGCGCGGCCCGCCCGGCCACGGCCCGCACCCGCCGGCCCGGACCCCCGGGGCCGGGGGCGGGCCCGGTGCGGGGCTGCGCCGCCTGGGCGGTCAGCCCCTCGCGCCGGGCCACCGGACCACCCCCTCGGGCGGCCGGCGGCCGTCCGGGTACGCCGTCCCCATCAGCCGGTCCCGGCCGCTGTGCGCGCCACCGCGGCACTGATCCGCCGGGCGGAGAAGCCCGTGCCGTAGACGAAGCGGAGCACCGGGCCGAAGGTGAGTGCGGCCGCCAGCCCGGTGAAGTAGAGGCCGCGGGCCGAGGACTCGAAGTCGTGGGACAGGCGCGGTGAGCCGGCGAGGGTCTGCACCGAGGGGAGCAGCGGTGCCAGCAGGTCCAGGCGGTGCAGGTCGACCCGGTAGCCGGTGGCCGCGATGACGTGGTCGAAGTCGAGCGTCGTCCGTCCCTCCGGGCCGTCCAGGGTGAGTGCGACGTGCCCGTCGGTGCGCTCCGCCCGGGTGACGTGGTGCCCGGTGAGCACCGGGAAGCGGTCCTCGAAGCGGTCCCGCAGCCACCAGGCGCCGGACGGTCCGAGCACCTGCTTCACCACCCGGATCCGGGTGGCGGCGGGCAGCGCCGGGAACGCCCCGGGGATCCGGGTGCAGGCGTACAGCGACCAGCCGGGGCCCAGCGGCGAACCGGGCTTGGCCAGCCGTACCGGCAGCGGCCGGTCGGTGGAGCGGTCGGCGGCCGGCGGGCCGCCGAAGAGCACCTCGGGGGCGCGGGCCACCAGGGTCGGTTCGCCGCCCGCCTCGTGCAGCAGGACGGCGCTCTCCAGCGCGGACTGGCCGGCGCCCACCACCGCGACGCGGCGGCCGCGGAACACCGACAGGTCGGCGTGGTCCGCGGAGTGCGACACCAGGCCGCTGCCCGTCAGGCAGGCGAGGTCGGCCGGGACGTGGCCGAACGCGCCGAGGCCGGTGGCCACCACCACGGTGCGGCCGTCCACCACCTCGCCGGTGTCGAGGGTCAGCCGGAAGCCCTGCGGGCCGGGTTCGACGAGCTTCACCCTCGACCGCTCCAGCTCCGGCACGCAGTGCTCCTGGAACCAGTGGCCGTAGCGGACGAACTCCTCCAGCGACACCGGGTGCAGGTCCCCGGTCTGGGGCCGGCCCTCGGCCGCCCGGAAGGTGGCGAGCGCGTAGCGGTCCCCGGGGTCGGCGATCGAGGAGGCGATCGGGGGCGACTTCAGGTACATCCCGACGGGCATCCGCCCGCACCAGCTCTCCATCGGGTCGCCGAAGATCCGGAACCCCACGCGCAGTTCACGGAGGTGGGCGGCGACCGCGAGGCCGTACGGGCCGGCGCCGATCACGGCGACGGGGATCTGAGCTGGGCGGGGATCCGGCATGGTGCGTCCTCCGGATTCGGCGTCCGGCCTGGACGCTCTTCATCCAAGCGTGCACCCGACGCACCGGGGCGGCATGTCGTCGTCAGGGCCACCGGGTCGCGGGCGGCCGGCGCCGGGCCCAGAATTGACGGACCGAACCGGTGGACCGGGCCGCATCTGCCGCATCCCCGCGGCCCCGCAGCAGGGAGGGCGCCATGCCGTCTCCCCGGATCGACCGCGACGTCCCGGCGGTCCTGGTCAGGGTCGGCCGCTACCCGCACCAGCAGGGCGTGGTCGGAGTGATCCGCACCCTGGGCCGGCTCGGCGTCCCCGTCCACGCGATGCTGGAGAACCGCCGCACCCCGGCCGCCGTCTCCCGCTACCTGGTCGGCCGGCACGTCCGGCCCACCACCGGCCGGGAGGACCCGGAGGTGCTGGTCGCCGCGCTCCTGGCGATCGGCCGGTCGGTCGGCCGCCCGAGCGTGGCGATCGCCACCGACGACGAGGCCGCCGTCCTGCTGGCCGAGCACGCCGACCGGCTCGCGGAGCACTTCCTGCTCCCGCCGGTCGCGCCCGGGCTGCCGCGCACCCTGGCCAGCAAGGACGGGCTGTACCGGATCTGCCGCGACCACGGGGTGCCCACGCCGCGGGCCGGGGCGCCGGACGGCGTCGAGGACCTGGTCCGCACGGCCCGCGCCTGGGGCTACCCGGTCGTCCTGAAGAACCTGGAGCCGTGGACGAGGCTGCGCAGTCCGGTGGTCGGGCACACCACGGTGGTCCGGGACGAGGCCGAGCTGCTCGCGGCCTGCCCGCCCGACGGCGCGCCGTCGGTGCTGCTGCAGGAGTACCTGCCGTCCGAGGCGGCCGAGGACTGGATCGCCCATCTGTGCTGCGCGCCCGGCGGCGAGCCGCTGGTCGTCTTCACCGGGCGCAAGCTCCGCTCCTGGCCGCCCGACGCCGGCGTCACGGCCCGCGCCAGGGCGCTGCCCAACCCCGAGCTGGCGGAGCTGGCCACCGGTCTGTGCCGCCGGATCGGCTATTGCGGGGTCGCCGACATGGACTGGCGCTACGACCGCCGGGACGGCCGCTACAAGCTGGTCGACTTCAACCCCCGGGTGGGCGCGCAGTTCCGGGCGTTCGAGACGGCCGGCGGGGTGGACGTCATCCGTGCCCTCCACCTCTCGCTGACCGGCCGGCCGGTGCCCCGCGGCCCGCAGCTGGTGCGCAGCTTCTCCACCGGCCAGTACGACGTGCCGTCCGCCCTGGTGTGGGCCTGGCAGCAGCGCCGGCTGCCGCCCGGCCTGGTGCCGGCCCGTTCGACCGAGCGCGGCTGGCTCTGCTGGGACGACCCGGCGCCCGCGGTCGCCGAGGCGGGCTGGTTCACCGCCTCGGTCGCCCAGCGACTCGGCCGCGCCGTGCGCCGCTGAGCACGGGCGCCGTCAGCGGCGGCCCGCGCCCCGGCCGGGCCGGGGCAGCGCCAGATCGGCGAGGGCGAGCCGCAGCAGCCTGGCCGGGGCGCCCGCCCGGCCGTCCTCGGGCACCGCGAGCAGCGCCAGCAGGGCCCGGGTCTGCGGACTGTGCCGCGGCGGCCGGCACCGCGGGCAGCCGCCGGGCCGGTGCCCGACGACGGCGGCCACGGCCTCCGCCAGCCCGGCCTGGTAGCGGTGGCGGAGCACCGGAACCCCCGCCGCGCGCACCGCCGTTCCGCCGTTCCGGGCGGCGAATCCGTACCGCGCCCAGCGCAGCAGCGGCACCTCGGCCGGGCCGCCGCCGACGGCGAGCAGCGGGGCCGCGCCGGGCGCGCCGAGCCGCTCCAGCAGGGCCCGCAGCCCGTCCGCCGGGTCCGCGCCGCGCGGCACGAAGTCGGTCTGCGCATCACCGTGCACCGCCTCGAACCGCTGCCCGACGAACGGGTCGGCGAGCAGGGCGGCGACGGTGTCGTGCGGCAGCGGCCCGCGGCCGGCCGGCCCGTCCTGCCGGGCGCGCACGCACCAGCGCGCCAGCGGGTCCGTGCCCACCCCGGGCAGCGCGGCCAGCCGGGCGCGCAGCCGCCGGTCCGGCTCCTCCCAGCGGCCGCTCGGCAGCAGCACGTGCGCGGTGCGCTCGCCCGCGTCGTAGCAGACCGCCCCGTACTCGCCGACGCCGCCGGACAGCCGGTAGGCGTCGCAGCGGTCGCGGACCTCGGGCAGCGAGCGCCCGGTCGCCAGCAGCACCCGGTGGCCGTGGGCGCGCAGCGCGCGGAGCGCCAGCATCCCCTGCGGCGACCCGGCCGGGAAGCCGAGCACCTCGGTCTCCAGGACGCCGTCCAGGCCGAGGACGCACCACGGGCCGCGCGGCTCGTCGGACAGGTCGGCGAGGTAGGCGCCGGCCAGAAAGTGCTGGACGGCCCGGGCCTGCGCCCGGCGGGCCTCGGCCCGCGCCCCCGGGGACGGCCGCGCCGCGCCGCCGGCCGCCAGCCGCGCCGCGTGCGGCGCCTGGAGCACCCGCAGCAGGCACCAGCGGGCGGCGGGCACGTGGTGCCCGGTCAGCTCCCGGTAGCGGGAGCGCAGGTCGTCCGAGGCCGGGCCGGTGTCGGGGTCCGCCGCCGGCGCCGCGCCGGCGAGGTCGAACGCGGCGAGGAAGCTGGCGCGGTCGAGGCGGCCGAGGGCGCCGGAGGGGTGTAGAGTGT
>NZ_JBHWBW010000457.1:0-6312 GCF_042735675.1 Kitasatospora sp. NPDC059571 | reverse complement strand
GACGCATATTATGCGTCCACCCGACGCATAACAAGAGCCGAGCCGGCCCGCCACGGTCGCCGCAGCAGCCGGGCCGGCCCGATCACAGGTCGGGCCCGGCTCAGACCGCGGTGCGGGTCACCGGAATCCACAGCTGCGCCTCGGAATGGGCCGGGTCGTCCCGCGACGGGCGGGTGCGCAGGATCTCCGGGCCCGGACGGTACTCGTACGGGTTGGACGGGATCCATTGGGCGGCCACGTCACCCCACATCTGCTGCAGCGCCTGGGGGAACGGCCCGGTGTTCTCGAAGACCGCCCAGGTGCCCGCCGGGCAGTCCAGCACGTCGAGATCGTCGGGCACCTCGGCGGCAGCGGTCACCACGGCGTGGTAGTAGTCGAGTTCGCTGCCCTCCTCGAAGCCGTCCGACAGGCGCACGGTCGCCGACACCACGCCCTCCGGGTCCTGGTCCGAGAATCCGGCGATCCGCAGCATCGTCTCCGGCGGGATGCTCCGGATGTGATCGGCGATGTGCGGATTGACGCCCTGGTAGATCAGCGGGACGCGGGCCTTCCTGCCGATGACCCGGAATGCTTCCTTCTCCACGATGCGGTACCGCATGGTGCTGTTCCCTTCGACGATGAGGCGGAAGGACAGCCGGGGCTGCGAGTTCAGGGCCGATCCGAGACGCCTGGCCTCGCCGGGGCCCACACCGTGCACGGCGCGGAACGCCCGGGCGAAGGCCTCCCCCGAGGTGTAGCCGTAGCGGATCGCGATCTCCAGCAGGGTCGGCTCCCCCGCCAGCACGTCGGCCCCCGCGACGGTGAGCCGCCGGCGCCGGACGTACTCCGACAGTGGCATCCCCGCCAGCGACGAGAACAGCCGCCGGAAGTGGTACTCCGACGTGACCGTGATCCGGGCCAGTTCGGACACCTCGATGCGCCGGTCGAGATGACCCTCGATGTACTCCATGGCCTGGTTCAGCCGATCCAGCAACCCCGGCCTCCTTCCCTTTCGATCACCCACGGTAGGAAGAACCGAGCCTGCCGCACCCGACATCCTGTGCCCGCTCCGGTCGGGTGCGGCACGCCCGGCAGCCGAGGTCCTGCGGATCGCGTCCGGTTGTGTGCCCTACCGTGCCCGACCATGGGCTACCACGTGCACATCACGCGGCGCGAGAACTGATGGAACGAAGAGCCTCCGGACATCGGGGCGGCGGAGTGGGAAGTGTTGGTCGCCGTCGATCCCGGCCTGGGCGTGCTGCCGCTGTGGTGGAGTGCCGGCCGGATCCTGTCCAAGGACCCGAGCGACCCGGTGGTCGCGGAGATGTGCGAGGTGGCGAAGGTCCAGGGCGCGAAGGTCCAGGGCGACGACGGAGAGCACGACGACGCCTGATGCAGGTGGTCACCGCGGGATTGTCCGGAGCTCGTGCGAACTCCCGACGATCGCGCGGCGGCCGCGGGCGACCGTGTGAACCCTGCTCGACAGTCGGCCGCTCTCTGGAGGCTGCGGCACGACGAAGCGACCTCGACGCCGGCAGCACCGCGGATCGACTCGATCACCAAGGCTCCGCCGGCCGCACGGACTCGTCAGCCGTAGAGGTGACCACGGACGAGAGGGTCGTGCTCCAGGTAGAGCATGACGTGCAGGTCGCTGCCGGCGAGGGTGAGGATGTCGCAGTCCAGGTCCAGCGGGCAGATCCGGGGGGGTCGACCTTGTGGGCCCCTCGCCCGACCGGCGGCTACTTCGACGCGGACGGCCGCGTGCCCTGGTGGCGTCCGGGCTGCGCCGGCTCACCCCTCCGGGAGGGCTCCCCGGCCGGGCGGCCGTCACGGCCCGGGTCGGCCGGGCTCGTCCAGTCCGCTGAGGAGGCGGGCGACGTCGAGCCCGGTGGCGAGGTACTGCTCGAAGATGCCGTTGTTCAGGACCCAGGGCGACCTCCGGCGGCGGAGCAGGACGAGGGCCGCAGCGGCGTCCTGGCCCAGCTCGATCAGCGTCTGTGCGGCGACCAGGCCCGAGCGGTTGTAGCCGTAGTGGCAGCGCACCAGGACGCGGCGGCCGGCCCGGACGGCCTGGGCGGCGGTGCCGGCGGCCTCCTGGACGGAGCGGAGCTGATCGGCGGTGAGCGGGCCGTCGGGGAGCTCCGCCACCAGGTGCTCGACGGTGAGCGGAGGCCCGTGGCCGGCCCGGGTCGACAGGCTGACCACCAGGTCGAACCGGCGGTCGACCACGACGGGCCGGACGACACCTGCGGAGTCCACCCACACGTGTCCGCCCACCCACAGACACGGCCGGATCCCGCTCCACGGCTCCCCCGGGACGGGAGCACCGGCCCCACGTCGACGTATCCTCACCTCGCCTCCCACCGTGGTCAACGGCCGTGCCGGACAAGGCGTTCCCGCCCCAGTGGCGCGACACGGCGGCGCGACCCGGTGGCCGGGCCCCGGTGCGCCCGGCGCCGCGGGGAGGTACTGGTGCCATGGCGGTGAGGAAGCGGACGGCGGTGGTCGGCCTCGTCCTGGCACTGGTCGGCGCGACGGTGGCCGCCCGTCGCCTCGGCCATTCGGTGGGTGGGGACACCCAGTGCGGTGCCGAGACGGGCACCTGTTCACCACGCTGCGGATCCCCGGGGTGTCGGTGAAGGCGGTCCGGCTGGGCCGGTACCGCTGGCAGTACTGCCCGTCGGCGCGCACTGGTCCCTGGTCTCCCCGGTCCGGGCGGCCGACCTGAGCGACGAGGAACGCCGGTCCGCCGCAGACCACCACGACGTGCGGCTGCCCTGACCTGCACTCGGCAGATCGGCCGCATGCACCGGGCACCTGCGGGGAAGGGTTTCTGACGGCACATCGACCGCCCGCGGCCCGGCCTTCCGACGGACGACGCGGGACGGGCCACGGCCGTGCTGAAATCGCTCCCTGCGGGCGGGAAACCGGCCCGCGGGAGCGCACTGCGACCCGGGCCGCGGATCCTGCACGGGGGGTCAAGTCAGGCCTAAGAGAGCCTTAATTCGCACCGCCGATCACATCTCCGCAGGTCAGCGGCGTGTCGCCGAAATGCGCCGGCATTGTCCGGTCGACCACCCCTGCGTAACATGTGGGCCCATCGGCGTGGCCACGCCAATACGTGAGAGCGCTCTCAGTTCCGCGGCCCGTACGGCCGCCCCGGTCCGACCAGGCAATCCCCCACCGCAATCCCAAGGAGGGTGTGCACCTCATGGCTGCTCACCGCGCACGTCGTTGGTCAATCGGCGGACTCGCGCTCACACTCACGGCCGCCCTGGCCGCGGCGATCACCTTGTCGGCGAGCGACACAGGCGCCACCCGGGCAGGTGCCGCCGTTGTCGCCCAGAGCTGGTCCGACGAGTTCGACGGACCGTCCGGTGCGGCACCCGATGCAGCCAAGTGGACGACGGAGACCGGTGGTTCGGGCAACGGCAACCACGAGCTGCAGTACTACACCGCCGGCAACGGCAACGCCGCGCTCGACGGCCAGGGCCACCTGGTGATCACCGCCCGCAAGAACACCGACTCCGGGCTGTCCTGTTGGTACGGGACCTGCCAGTACACCTCGGCCCGGCTCAACACCACCCGCTCGTTCACCCAGGCGTACGGGCACTTCGAGTCCCGCATCAAGATCCCGCGCGGGCAGGGCATGTGGCCGGCCTTCTGGATGCTCGGCAACGACCTCGGCACCGTCGGCTGGCCTAACAGCGGCGAGATCGACGTCATGGAGAACATCGGCAAGGAGCCCGGCACCGTCCACGGCACCGTCCACGGTCCTGGCTACTCCGGCGCGAACGGCCTCGGCGCCCCCTACACACTGTCCGGTGGCCGGGCCTTCGCGGACGACTTCCACGTCTTCGCGGTCGACTGGAGCCCGGGGGCCATCACCTGGTCGGTCGACGGCACCGCGTACGAGACCCGCACCCCGGCCGACGCCCACGGCAACAAGTGGGTCTTCGACCACCCGTTCTTCATGATCCTCAACCTGGCCGTCGGCGGTGACTGGCCGGGCAGCCCGGACGGCGGCACCGCGTTCCCGCAGGCCATGACCGTCGACTACGTCCGCGCCTCGACCTCGAACACCGGGCCGACCACCGCTCCGCCCACCAACCCGGGCGGCACCACCGGTCCGATCCGCGGCATCGGCGGCATGTGCGTGGACGTGGCGGGCGGGTCGAACGCCGACCGCACCCCGATCCAGCTGCACAACTGCACCGGGAACGCGGCCCAGCAGTGGACCGTCGGCAGCGACGGCACCGTCCGCGCCCTCGGCAAGTGCCTGGACGTCAACGCGGCCTCCACCGCCGACGGCGCCGTCGTCCAGCTCTACACCTGCAACGGCACCAACGCGCAGAAGTGGACGTACACCTCCGCGCACGACCTGACCAATGTCGGGGCCGACAAGTGCCTGGACGCCAAGGACAACTCCGCGGCCGACGGCACCCGGCTCCAGACCTGGACGTGCTCCGGCAACGCCAACCAGAAGTGGACCCTCGGCTGACCGGGCCCCACCCGCCCCGCCCCGACCAACCGTCCACCCCCACCCTGCATCGCACCGGTTCCACCCACCGAAGGGACTCCCCCGTGCCCCCACGTCACCACCGGCCGCTCTCGCGCCGCAAGATGCTCCTCGGCGCCGCCGGCATCGCGCTCACCGTGCCCGCGCTGACGCGCTGGGTCGAGTCGAGCGCCAGCGCCTCCACGGCCGCGACCCTCCCGCTCGACCTCGTCAACACGACGGGCAGCGGCACCGTGTACGCCTACGTACTGGGCCGCGACCCCGCGGCCGGCGGCAACTGGGCGTTCATCCAGGCCGACGGGTCGTCGCTGTACCACCCGCCGTCCCCCGCGAACGACGGCACGCCGCTCGGCACGGACTGCGCCATCGCGCTCAACGGCTCGGGCGCCGGCGCCCGCCGGGTCACCCTGCCCCACCTGGACAGCGGCCGGATCTACTTCTCCGTCGGCGCCAAGCTCACCTTCCTGATGAACCGCGGCGGCGGCCTCGCCCTGCCCTCGGTGAGCAACCCGAGCGACCCCAACATCAACGTCCAGCACGACTTCTGTGAATTCACGTACAACAACGACCAGTTGTACGCCAACATCACCTTCGTCGACATGGTGGGCCTGCCGATCGGCTTCGGGCTGCAGACCGGCCAGGGCGCCCAGAGCGTCCGCGGCCTGCCCTCGGACGGCATCGCCAGGGTCGCCTCCGCGCTGCGTGCCCAGTCCACCGCCGACGGCAGCGACTGGAGCAAGCTGATCGTCAGCCGGAACGGCGCCGACCTGCGCGTCGTCAGCCCCAACCTGGCGATCGGCGGTAACCCCGCGCTGTTCTCCGGCTACTTCGACAGCTACGTCGACCAGGTGTGGAGCAAGTACACCTCGACCGATCTGCACATCGACACCCAGTTCACCTGGGGCACCGTCACCGGCCGGGTCAGTGGAAACACCCTCACCTTCCCCGGGGTCGGCAACTTCGCCAAGCCGTCCACCGCGGCGATCTTCTCGTGCAGCTCCGCGCCGTTCACGACCGGCAACGACGAGATGGGCAACCTGAGCGCCCGGCTCGCCGCCGCGTTCAACCGCACCACCCTGCTCGACAACCCGAACCAGCCCACGGCCGAGAACCCGGCCGCCTTCTACACCCAGGCCCTGACCAACCACTACGCCCGGATCCTGCACTCCACCACCCCGGACAAGCTGGGCTACGCCTTCCCGTACGACGACGTGCACCCGGCCGGGGTGGACTTCGAGGGCAAGGTGCAGTCGGGCAGCCCAACCCTGTGGACCATCACCGTCGGCGGTACCGCGGGCGGCACCAACCCGACGCCGACGCCGACCGCGACTGCGACGGGCGGGGGCGGTGGCGGCGGCAGTGCCTTCTCCACCATCCAGGCCGAGGCGTTCAGCGCGCAGTCCGGCGGTGCCTCCGAGGCGTGCTCCGACACCGGCGGCGGCAGCGACATGGGCTGGCTGCACAACGGCACCTGGCTGAAGTACGCGGCCGTCGACTTCGGTTCCACCGGGGCCACCCGCTTCTCCGCCCGGGTCGCCTCCGGCGCGGCGGCCGGCGTCAGCGGCCTCGTCCAGGTGCGGCTCGGCAGCCCCACCGCCACCCCGATCGGCAATTTCGCCATCGCCTCGACCGGCGGCTGGCAGAACTGGCAGACCGTGCCCGCGGACATCAGCCGCACGACCGGCGTCCACGACGTCTACCTCACCTTCGACAGCGGGCAGCCCGCCGACTTCGTCAACCTCAACTGGTTCACGTTCGCCTGACGGAGCCGCGCCCCGAGCCGCACCGGCCCGGCCCGTACCCCGCCGGGTACG
>NZ_JBHWBW010000456.1:0-6322 GCF_042735675.1 Kitasatospora sp. NPDC059571 | reverse complement strand
TGCCCCGGCCGGTAGTGTTGCTACCGGCCGGGGCACGGCCGTACCACCACGCAACGAATCTGGAGCCGACGTCCATGAGCCTGCCGTCCTTCCTGCTGGAGATCCTGGTCTGCCCGCAGTGCCACGCGCCGCTGACCGAGGCCTCCGAGCAGGGCGAGAGCGAGCTGCGCTGCACCGGTGACGGCTGCGGCCTGATCTACCCCGTCCGCGACGAGATCCCCGTCCTGCTGGTCGACGAGGCCCGCCGCCCCTCCTGACCCCTGTTCGGTGAGCCCGCTGGAGGCCGGCCGCATGCTCGACGACATCCTGCTCGACGATCCCGCCGCCCTGCAGCGCGCCGACCGGCAGCACGCCCTGCTCGCCCTCGCCGGCGCCGGGGCGCGGGTCCGCACCGCCGTCCGCCTCGCCGAGGAGGCCGGCCTCGCCTCGCTCCGTCCGGAGGGCCGCCCCCGCACCGTGCTGGTGGCCGGCCACGGCAGTGTGCTGACGGCCGCCTCGGTGCTGGCCGCGCTCGCCGTCACCGGCTGCCAGGTGCTGCCGCTCGCCCCGACCGAGGTGGCGCCCGCCGAGCACGGCTCGTTCGCCTCCGGCCTCGGCTGGCAGCTGCCGGGCTGGCTCGGCCCGCTCGACCTGCTGGTGATCGGCAGCGACACCGGCCGGGAGCGCGGGCTGGTGCAGCTCGCCCAGCAGGCCTACACCCGGGGCTGCGCGATCGTCGTCGTCGCGCCCCCGCACACCGCACTCTCCGAGGCCGCCCTCCAGGTCAGGGCCCTGCCGCTGCCGTACGCGCCGAGCGCGGCGGAGCCCGCCGAGAGCCAGGACGACGAGCCCGACCTGCCCGCCGAGGACCCGGGGGCGCTCTGGGCGCACCTCGCACCGCTGGCCGCCCTGGCCGCGCGGATCGGCGTCGCCCCGATCGGCGAGGGCGCGCTGGCCGCCGTCGCCGACCGGCTGGACGAGGTGGCCGTGCGCTGCCGGCCGGACGCCGCCGCGTACCTGAACCCGGCCAAGGGCCTGGCCGCCCAGCTGTCCGGCACGGTGCCGCTGGTGTGGGCCGAGGGCGCGGTGCCGGCCGCCGCGGCCGAGCGGTTCGCCGCGATGCTCGCCGACCGGGCCGGCCTGCCCGCGCTGCCGGGCCGGCTGACCCAGGCGCTCACGGCGCACCGCGGCATGTTCGTCGGCCACCTCGGCGCCGGCGCCGACCCCGATGACTTTTTCCGCGACCGGGTGGACGAGCCGGAGCCGCTGCAGCTCCAGGTCGTCCTGATGCGGCACGCCCCCGGCCGCTCCGAGGACGCCGACCCCGGCTTCGCCGTCAACCGGGCCCGCCGGCTCGCGGCGGCCCACGACGTCCGGCTGACCGAGTTCACCAGCACGCTGGAGGAGCCGCTGGAGGCGTTCGCGGAACTGGCCGGGCCGGCCGATTTCGCGGCCGTGTACCTGGGGCTCGCCCGCTGACCTCGCCGGAGCGCGTCCGGCCCGTGGCCGGGCGCCGGCCCCGAGCGGCCGTCAAGATACTGTGTCCGGTCGGAAGCTGAGCCACGGCCGCACACGGCGGCCCGTCCGGAGGGACCGAACCACAGCATGAGCACCGAAGGCGGCACCAAGGCACTGGTCGCGGCACTGTCCGCGAACCTGGCGATCGCGGTCGGCAAGTTCACGGCCTTCGCCTTCACGGCCTCCTCCTCGATGCTGGCCGAAGGCGTCCACTCCGTCGCCGACTCCGGCAACCAGGTGCTGCTGCTCGTCGGAGGCAAGCGCTCCACCCGCGAGGCCAGCGAGCAGCACCCGTTCGGCTACGGCCGCGAGCGCTACGTCTACGGCTTCCTGGTCTCCATCGTGCTGTTCACCGTCGGCGGCCTGTTCGCCTGCTTCGAGGGCTACGAGAAGATCCACGACCCGCACGAGTTGGACTCCTGGGGCTGGGCGGTCGGCGTGCTGCTGTTCGCCATCGTCATGGAGGGCTGGTCGTTCTACACGGCCTACCGCGAGGCGGCCCAGGACAAGTCGGGCAAGAGCTGGACGGAGTACATCCGCCGGGCGAAGGCCCCCGAGCTGCCGGTCGTCCTGCTGGAGGACACCGGTGCGCTGATCGGCCTGGTGCTGGCGCTGCTCGGCGTCTCGCTCACCGTGATCACCGGCAACGGCGTCTGGGACGGCATCGGCACCCTCGCAATCGGCATCCTGCTGGTCGTCATCGCCGTCGTGCTCGCCCTGGAGACCAAGTCCCTGCTGATCGGCGAGTCCGCCGACAAGGAGGTCGTCGCCGAGATCCGCGACGCCCTGGTCGACCACGACTCCGTCACCGACGTGATCCACATGCGCACGCTGCACCTCGGCCCGGAGGAGCTGCTGGTCGGGGCCAAGATCGCGGTCAACGCCGAGGACAGCGCCGTCCAGGTGGCCGAGGCCATCGACAAGGCCGAGGCCCGGGTGCGCCGCGCGGTGCCGATCGCCCGCGTGATCTACCTGGAGCCCGACATCTACAGCGCCGAGAAGGCCGCCGCGGGCCCCGACCCGGAGGCCACGCCCGGCGGCCGCGGCCCCGCGGCGCACTGATCGGCCCGGCCGTCCGCGCCGTCCCCGGGGCCCCCGGGGCGGGGGGCCGCGGGGGCGGGCGCGGGCGCGGCCCCCCGCCCCCCCCCGCCCGCGCCGGGGGCCGCCCGGCCGCCCGTGCCGCCCCGCCCGCCCCCCCCCCCCCCGCCCCGCGCCCCCCCCCCGGTCCGGGCGGCCGGAAACCGCCCCACGGATCTCCGCGCCGCGCCCGACGCCCGTCGTGCCGCGGTGTAGATTCGTTCCAGAGCCAAACGTCGCTGCTGATGGCGGTCGATCGGATCCCGCGTGCCGGCCCGGTCGAGGGAGAGAGGTCCTCCGACGGATTGTGCCGCGCAGCAGAGTGCCTGCCCCAGGGCCCGACGACGGGCCAAGGGCGCCGATTCCGGCCGCTCTGCGGCCAAGCACACCCGTTCACAGGCCTACGCAGCGAGGAGCTTTTCGCATGTCGTCCCCCCTCAACGGTGACTTCAAGGTCGCCGACCTCTCCCAGGCGCCGTTCGGCCGCAAGGAGATCCAGCTCGCCGAGCACGAGATGCCCGGCCTGATGTCGATCCGCGCGGAGTACGCGGCCACCCAGCCGCTGGCCGGCGCCCGGATCACCGGCTCGCTGCACATGACCGTGCAGACCGCCGTCCTCATCGAGACGCTGACCGCGCTCGGCGCCGAGGTCCGCTGGGCCTCCTGCAACATCTTCTCCACCCAGGACCACGCCGCCGCGGCGATCGCGGTCGGCCCGGAGGGCACCGTCGAGGAGCCCGCCGGTGTCCCGGTCTTCGCCTGGAAGGGCGAGACGCTGGAGGAGTACTGGTGGTGCACCGAGCAGGCGCTGACCTGGCCGAACGGCCAGACCCCGAACATGATCCTGGACGACGGCGGTGACGCCACCCTGCTGATCCACAAGGGCGTCGAGTTCGAGAAGGCCGGCGAGGCGCCGGACCCGTCCACCGCGGACAACGACGAGTTCCGGATCATCCTGGAGCTGCTCAACCGCACCCTCACCGAGTCCCCCGCCAAGTGGACCGAGATGGCCTCGACCATCAAGGGTGTGACGGAGGAGACCACGACCGGTGTCCACCGGCTGTACGAGATGCACCGGGACGGCAAGCTGCTGTTCCCGGCGATCAACGTGAACGACTCGGTGACGAAGTCGAAGTTCGACAACAAGTACGGCTGCCGGCACTCGCTGATCGACGGCATCAACCGGGCGACCGACGTGCTGATCGGCGGCAAGGTCGCGGTCGTCTGCGGTTACGGCGATGTCGGCAAGGGCTGCGCGGAGTCGCTGCGCGGCCAGGGCGCCCGCGTGATCGTCACCGAGATCGACCCGATCTGCGCGCTGCAGGCGGCGATGGACGGCTACCAGGTCGCCACGCTGGAGGACGTCGTCGAGTCGGCGGACATCTTCATCACCACGACGGGCAACAAGGACATCATCCTCGCCTCGCACATGGAGCGGATGAAGCACCAGGCGATCGTCGGGAACATCGGCCACTTCGACAACGAGATCGACATGGCCGGTCTGGCGCAGCTGCCGGGTGTGGTGAAGACCGAGGTGAAGCCGCAGGTCCACGAGTGGCGCAAGGCGGACGGCCGCACGATCATCGTGCTGTCCGAGGGGCGTCTGCTGAACCTGGGCAATGCGACGGGTCACCCGTCGTTCGTGATGTCGAACTCGTTCGCGAACCAGACGATCGCGCAGATCGAGCTGTTCACGAAGACCGCGCAGTACCCGGTCGGCGTGTACGTGCTGCCCAAGCACCTCGACGAGAAGGTCGCCCGTCTGCACCTGGACGCCCTCGGCGTGAAGCTCACCGTCCTCACCGAGGACCAGGCCGACTACATCGGCGTCCCGGTCGAGGGCCCGTACAAGCCGGAGCAGTACCGCTACTGACGCCGGATCCGCGCCGGAGCGGTCCTTGAGCCGCTCCGGAGCGCCGGTCGACCGCCGGGGCCGAACCTCGGGTACGCGCAGGGCCGACACCGAACGAGGAGGCAGCCATGACACCGACCACCGCACTCCGCCCGGCCGCCGCCACGGCCGCCGTGCTCCCCGCCCCGGCCCGGAGCACCCGGCGGCCGCCCGGCTTCACCACCCTGTTCGTCGCCGACATGTGGGAGCGGTTCAGCTTCTTCGGCATGCTGGCCGTGCTGTTCCTCTTCGCCTCGGCGCCGGCGGCCGACGGCGGTCTCGGGCTCTCCGACGGCGACGCCGGCCTGCTCTACGGGATCTACCTGGCCGCCGTCTTCCTGGCCTCGGTGCCCGGCGGGCGGCTCGGCGACCAGGTGCTCGGCAGCTACCGGGCCACGCTCTGCGGCGGCGTGCTGATCGCCTGCGGGCACCTGGTGCTCGCCGTCCCGGCGGTGCCCACCGTGTACGCGGGGCTGCTGCTGGTCGCCGTCGGCACCGGGCTCTTCAAGCCCAACCTGGCGGCCCTGCTGGGCGCCTGCTACCCGCGCGGGGCGACCGCGGAGCGCGACGCCGGCTTCGCCGTCTTCTACATGAGCATCCAGGTCAGCTCGTTCCTCGCCCCGCTGGTGGTCGGCGCGGTCGGGGAGGGCGTGGACTGGCACCTCGGCTTCGCCGTCGCGGCCATCGGCATGGCCTTCGGGCTCTGGCGCCTGGTCCGCGGGGCGGCCGCCCTCGGCACCGTCGGGCAGCGCCCCGAGCGGCCCGCGGCGCCCGCCGAGGTGCGGCGGGCCCTGCGCCGGGCCGCCGCGGCCGCCACCGCGGTGGTGCTGCTGTTCACGGCGGACGCGCTGGCCGGCACCTTCGCCCTGCGCCATGTCATGGGCCTGGTGGCGCTGTTGAGCGTCCTCGTGCCGATCGTGACCTTCCGCCGCCTGCTCCGCGACCCCGCGGTGACGGACCGGGAGCGGACGGGGCTGCGCGCGTACGTCTGGCTGTTCCTGGCCGCCGCGGTCTTCTGGGGGCTGTACGTCCAGGGCGGGTCGCTGTTCGTCGCCTTCGCCCGGGACGCCGCCGACCGGTCGGTGCTCGGCCGTACCGTACCGGCCAGCTGGTTCCAGGCGGCCGCCCCGCTGTTCGTGCTGCTGGTGGTGCCGGGCTTCGCCTGGCTCTGGGCCCGGCAGGGCGAACGCCTCGGCGCGGCCGTGAAGTTCGCCGCCGGCACGGTGCTGGTCGGCGCGGGCCTGCTGGTCATGGCGGCCGCCGCCTGGGCGGCGCAGGGCGGCGGCCGGGTCTCCGCGCTCTGGCTCGTCGCGGCGTACCTGCTGACCGGCGCCGGTGAGGCGGCCTTCGCGCCGGTCAGCCTGAGCGTCACCACGGTCGTCGCGCCGCCCGCCCTGCTGGGACGGCTGGTGGGCGTGCTGTGGCTGTCGGCCGCGCTCGGCGCGGGCGTCGGCGGCAGTGTGCTGAAGGCCGCCGGCGGCGGGGTGCCGGGCCCCGGCGTCTTTCTCGCCCTGGGCGCAGCCGCCCTGCTGACGGGCGCCGCGCTGTGGCTGGCCCGCCGGCCGCTGACCCGCCGGCTCGGCCGGTAGGCCGGGCCCCGCCCGGCCGCGCATCGGCACCGGAGGGACGCTCCGGTGCACCACGGAGAGTCGAGGAGTCTCGTATGAGCGTCTTCCAGCTGGAGAAGCCCGTCGCCGTCGAACCGGCGCCCGTCCTGACCGTCGTGCCCGAGCCGCCCGCCGAGCCGGTGGGCGCCAGAGGCCGGGTGGCCGAGCTGCACGAGCTGCGGGAGCGGGTTCGCCGCGGGCCGAGCGAGAAGGCGACCGAGGCGCAGCACGCGAAGGGGAAGCTGACGGC
>NZ_JBHWBW010000455.1:0-6363 GCF_042735675.1 Kitasatospora sp. NPDC059571 | reverse complement strand
GTGGGTGGCTCGGTGGTGCCGTGGCCGGTGTCGGCGCGGAGCGAGGAGGCGCTGCGCGGGCAGGCGGCGCGGCTGCGGGCCTTCGCCGACCGGGAGCCGGATGCGCAGGGCGCCGGTCTGGCACTGGCGACCGGACGCGCGGCCCTGGAGCACCGGGCCGTGGTGCTCGGTGCCGACCTCCCCGAACTCGGCTCCGGCCTGTCGGCACTGGCCGACGGCGTCGTGGCCGGCGCGGTCGTTCAGGGCATTGCGGGCGCACCCGGGAAGGTGGCGTTCGTCTTCCCGGGTCAGGGTTCGCAGTGGGCCGGTATGGCTCTGGAGCTGCTGGACTCCTCGCCGGTGTTCGCCGGTCGGATGGCGGAGTGTGCGGAGGTGTTGGCGCCGTTCGTGGACGGCTGGTCGCTGCTCGACGTCGTCCGGGGCGTCGACGGGGACGCCTGGATGGATCGGGTGGACATCGTGCAGCCGGTGCTGTGGGCGGTGATGGTCTCCCTCGCCGAGGTGTGGCGGGCGGCCGGTGTGCAGCCGGGTGTGGTGGTCGGTCATTCGCAGGGCGAGATCGCCGCTGCGGTGGTGGCGGGTGTGCTGACGCTGGAGGACGGCGCCCGGGTGGTCGCGCTGCGCAGTCGGGCGATCGCGGGCGGGCTGGCGGGTCTGGGCGGCATGGTCTCCGTTGCCCTGCCGGTGGAGCAGGTGCGTGAGCGGATCGGCAATGACGCCCGGGTCTCGGTGGCGGCGGTGAACGGCCCGTCCGCGGTCGTGGTCTCCGGTGAGCCGGCCGCGCTGGAGGAGCTGCTGGTCTCCTGCGAGGCCGACGGTATCCGGGCTCGCCGGATCCCGGTGGACTACGCCTCGCACTCCGCGCAGGTGGAGTCGATCCGCAGCGAGCTGCTGGATGTCCTCGCCGAGGTGCGGCCTCGTGCCGGCGCCGTCCCGGTCTTCTCGACGGTGACCGGTGATCTGGTCGACGGCTCCGGCATGGACGCGGAGTACTGGTACACGAACCTGCGCACCACCGTCCGTTTCGCCGAGGCGGTCGACGCCCTCCTCGCCGATGGCTTCGGCACGTTCGTCGAGGTCAGTGCGCACCCGGTGCTCGCGATGGCGGTGCAGGACGCCGCCGAGGCGGCCGGGCACGACGCGGTGAGTGTGGGGACGCTGCGCCGCGGTGAGGGTGGGCCGCGCCGGGTGCTGGCCTCGCTGGCCGAGGCGTGGGTGCGCGGCGTGGCCGTCGACTGGCGGGCCGCCGCCTTCGCCGGCACCACCGCGGTCCTGCCACTCGACCTGCCGACCTACGCCTTCCAGCGCGCGCAGTACTGGCTGGATGCACCCACCGCGGCATCCGGCCCTGAGCTCACGGTCGGGGTCGACCCCGTCGAGGCCGAGTTCTGGGCCGCCGTCGAGAACGAGGACCTCGGCGTCCTCGCCGACTCGCTGGACCTGGACGCCGACGCGCCGCTGAGCGCCGTGCTGCCCGCGCTCTCCTCCTGGCGGCGGCAGCGCCGGGAGCAGTCGACGGTCGACGGCTGGCGCTACCGCATCACCTGGCAGCCGCTCACCGACCTGCCCGCGCCGGTGCTCTCCGGCACCTGGGCGGTCATCGCGACGGAGGACGACCGGCACCGAGCCGACGACCTCGCCCGCGGCCTCGAACGGCGCGGCGCCGCCGTCGCCGTCCTCACCGTCGGCGAGGACGACCTCGACCGTGCCGCGCTCGCCGCCCGGCTGGCCGCGGAACTCCCCGAGGGGGCCGGTCCGGCCGGGCTGCTGTCCCTGCTCGGCACCGTCGAGGACCGCTGCTCCGCGCACCCGTCGGTGCCGTTCGGGCTGGCGGGCTCCGTCGTGCTGCTCCAGGCGCTGGCCGACGCCGGGATCGAGGCGCCGCTGTGGACGGCCACCCGCGGCGCCGTCGCCGTCGACCGGGCCGAGCGGCTGACCGGCCCCGCCCAGTCCCTGGTCTGGGGTCTCGGCCGGGTCGCCGCCCTGGAGGACGCGCCCCGCTGGGGCGGGCTGGTCGACCTGCCGGAGCTGCTGGACGAGCGCGCCATGGACCGGCTCACGGGCGTCCTCGCCGGTACCGGCGGTGAGGACCAGGTGGCGATCCGGCCCTCCGGTGCACTGGTGCGCCGCCTGGTGCACGCCCCGGCCGGCCCGGCGGCCGGTGAGGGCTGGCGCCCGACCGGCACCGTCCTGGTCACCGGCGGCACCGGCGCCCTGGGCGCCCACGTCGCCCGCTGGCTGGCCCGCAACGGCGCCGAGCACCTGCTGCTCACCAGCCGCCGCGGTCCGGACGCGGACGGTGCCGCCGAACTCGCCGCCGAACTCACCGCCCTCGGCGCCGCCGCCGACATCGTCTCCTGCGACGTCTCCGACCGGTCGGCGCTGGAAGCCCTGCTGGCCGCGATCCCCGCCGAGCGTCCGCTGACCGCGGTGATGCACACGGCGGCCGTGCTGGACGACGGTGTGATCCAGGCGCTCACCACCGACCAGCTGGAGCGGGTGCTGCGGGTCAAGGTCGACTCCGCCCTGCACCTGCACGAGCTGACCCGGGACCTGGATCTTTCGGCGTTCGTCCTCTTCTCCTCCTTCGCCGCCACGTTCGGCGCGCCCGGCCAGGGCAACTACGCGCCCGGGAACGCCTTCCTGGACGCGCTCGCCGCCCAGCGGCGGGCCGACGGCCTGCCCGCCACCTCCGTCGCCTGGGGCCCGTGGGGCGAGGGCGGCATGGCCGAGGGCGGCGTCGGCGACCGGATGCGCCGCCACGGGATCCTGGAGATGGCCCCGGACCTGGCCGTCTCCGCACTGCAGCAGGCGCTGGACCGGGGCGACACCGAACTGACCGTCACCGACATCGACTGGCAGCGTTTCACGGTCGCCTTCACCTCGGGCCGGGTCCGCCCGCTGCTGTCCGCGATCCCCCAGGCCGCCCGGGTCCTGGAGGGCGTCCGCGCTGCCACCGGGGAGCAGCAGTCCACCGGCGGCGCGCTCGCCGCCCGGCTCGCGGGCGTCGCCCCGGCCGAGCGGGAGCGCATCCTGCTCGACCTGGTGGCCTCGCACGTCGCCGCCGCACTCGGCTTCGCCGGGCCGGAGGCCGTCGACACCGGCCGGGCCTTCAAGGAGCTCGGGTTCGACTCGCTGACCGCCGTCGAACTGCGCAACCGCCTCGGTGCCGCGGCCGGCCTGCGGCTGCCCGCCACGCTCATCTACGACCACCCCACCGCCCTCGCGCTCGCCCGCCACCTCGGCGAGGAGCTCTCCGGCACGGTCGCCGGCGCTGCGGGACCGGTGGTGGCGAGTACCGCCGCACACGACGAGCCGATCGCCATCGTCGGCATGAGCTGCCGCTTCCCCGGCGGCGTCGACTCGCCGGAGGCGCTCTGGCAGCTGCTGGCCGCCGGGGGTGACGCCCTGTCGGGGTTCCCCACCGACCGCGGCTGGGACCTGGACACGGTGTTCGACGCCGACCCCGATGCCAAGGGCACCTCGTACATCCGCGAGGGCGGCTTCCTGCACGACGCCAGCCGATTCGACGCCGGGTTCTTCGGGATCTCGCCGCGCGAGGCGCTGGCGATGGACCCGCAGCAGCGGCTGCTGCTGGAGACCTCCTGGGAAGCGTTCGAGCGGGCCGGTCTCGACCCGCACGCACTGCGGGGCAGCCGCACCGGCGTGTTCGCGGGCACCAACGGCGGCGACTACCTGGGCCTGCTCGCCGGCGCCGCGCAGTCCGCCGAGGGACATGTCGCCACCGGCACCGCCGCGAGCGTGGTCTCCGGCCGGGTCTCCTACCTGTTCGGCCTCGAAGGCCCGGCGATGACCGTCGACACCGCCTGCTCGGCCTCGCTGGTGGCACTGCACCTGGCCGTGCAGTCGCTGCGCAACGGCGAGTGCGAACTGGCACTGGCCGGCGGCGTGACGGTGATGTCCACCCCGGGCACCTTCATCGAGTTCAGCCGCCAGCAGGGCCTTGCCGCCGACGGCCGGTGCAAGCCGTTCTCGGCCGCGGCCGACGGCTTCACCCCCTCCGAGGGCGTCGGCATGCTGCTGGTCGAGCGGCTCTCCGACGCACGCCGCAACGGCCACCCGGTGCTCGCCGTCGTGCGCGGGTCGGCGATCAACCAGGACGGTGCCTCGAACGGCCTCACCGCCCCGAACGGGCCCTCCCAGCAGCGGGTGATCCGCCAGGCGCTCGCCAACGCGGGGCTGACCCCCGACCGGGTCGACGCCGTCGAGGCGCACGGCACCGGCACCAAGCTGGGCGACCCGATCGAGGCACAGGCCCTGCTCGCCACGTACGGCCAGGGCCGGCCCGAGGACCGCCCGCTGCTGCTCGGCTCCGTGAAGTCCAACCTCGGCCACGCCCAGGCCGCCGCCGGCCTCGCCGGTGTCATCAAGATGGTCGAGGCGCTGCGCCGCGGCATCCTGCCGCAGAGCATCCACCTGGACGAGCCGTCGCCCCACGTGGACTGGTCGGCGGGTGCGGTCGAGCTGCTGACGGAGCAGCGGGAGTGGCCGGTGACCGGGGATCTGCGCCGCGCGGGCGTGTCCTCGTTCGGTTTCAGCGGGACGAACGCGCACGTGATCATCGAGCAGGCCCCGGCGGACGAGCCGGCGGAGGAGGACGAGGTCGTCCCCGGTTCGCCGGTGGTGGGTGCCTCGGTGGTGCCGTGGCCGGTGTCGGCGCGGAGCGGGGAGGCGCTGCGCGGGCAGGCGGCGCGGCTGCGGGCCTTCGCCGGGCAGGAGCCGGATGCGCAGGGCGCCGGTCTGGCGCTGGCGACCGGACGCGCGGCCCTGGAGCACCGGGCCGTGGTGCTCGGTGCCGACCTCCCCGAACTCGGCTCCGGCCTGGCCGACCTGGCCTCCGGCGCGCCGGGGACGGGCGTGGTCCGTGGCATGACCGGCTCGGCGGGGAAGGTGGCGTTCGTCTTCCCGGGTCAGGGTTCGCAGTGGGCCGCGATGGCGGTTGACCTGCTCGATTCCTCGCCGGTGTTCGCCGGTCGGATGGCGGAGTGCGGAGCGGCGTTGGCGCCGTTCGCGGACGGCTGGTCGCTGCTGGATGTGGTCCGTGGTGTCGAGGGCGATGCCTGGATGGACCGCGTGGACATCGTGCAGCCGGTGCTGTGGGCGGTGATGGTCTCCCTCGCGGAGGTGTGGCGTTCGTCCGGGGTCGAGCCGGGTGTTGTGGTCGGTCATTCGCAGGGTGAGATCGCCGCTGCGGTGGTGGCGGGTGCGCTGACGCTGGAGGACGGCGCCCGGGTGGTCGCCCTGCGCAGCCGGGCGATCGCGGGCGGGCTGGCGGGTCTGGGCGGCATGGTGTCGGTCGCCCTGCCGGTGGAGGAGGTGCGCGAGCGTCTCAAGGATGACGGCCGGCTCTCGGTCGCGGCGGTGAACGGCCCGTCCGCAGCCGTGGTCTCCGGTGAGCCGGCCGCCCTGGAGGAGCTGCTGGCCTCCTGCGAGGCCGACGGCATCCGGGCCCGCCGCATCCCCGTGGACTACGCCTCGCACTCCGCGCAGGTGGAGTCGATCCGCAGCGAGCTGCTGGAGGTGCTCGCGGAGGTCCGGCCGCAGGCCGGATCGGTGCCGGTGTTCTCCACCGTGACCGGTGACCTGGTCGACGGCTCCGGGATGGACGCCGAGTACTGGTACACCAACCTCCGTACCACCGTCCGCTTCGCCGAGGCGGTGGACACCCTTCTCGCGGACGGCTTCGGCACGTTCATCGAGGTCAGTGCCCACCCGGTGCTGGTGATGGCGCTCCAGGACGGCATCGAGGCGGCTGAGCGTGATGCCGCCGCCTTCGGCACGCTGCGCCGTGGCGAGGGCGGGCCGCGCCGGGTGCTGGCCTCGCTGGCCGAGGCGTGGGTGCGCGGCGTGGCCGTCGACTGGCGGGCCGCCGCCTTCGCGGGCACCACCGCCGTCCCGCCGCTCGAACTCCCCACCTACGCCTTCCAGCACCGCCGGTTCTGGCCCGAGCCGGCCCGGCCGGAGGACGGTGCGGGGACCGTCGGCGCGGACCCCGTGGACGCAGCCTTCTGGGAGGCCGTCGAGCGCGAGGACCTGGACGCGCTCGCCGGCTCGCTCGACCTGGCCGCGGACGCGCCGCTGAGCGCCGTCCTCCCCGCGCTGTCGACCTGGCGGCGCGAACGCCGCGAGCAGTCCACCGTGGACGGCTGGCGCTACCGGATCACCTGGCAGCCCCTCACCGACCTGCCCGCCCCGCTGCTCTCCGGCACCTGGGCGGTCATCGCGACGGAGGACGACCGGGACCGCGCCGACGACCTCGCCCGCGGGCTCGACCGGCGCGGCGCCGAGGCCCGCGCGCTCACCGTCCCGGCCGCCGACCTCGACCGCGGGCCGCTGGCCGTG
>NZ_JBHWBW010000454.1:0-6375 GCF_042735675.1 Kitasatospora sp. NPDC059571 | reverse complement strand
GGGCCGCCCCCGTCGGGGGCGGCCCTGCGCCGTACTGCCGGTCGCCGCGCCGCTCCCACGGCCGGTGACCGGTGCCTCAGGCCTCCTGCGGGAGCAGCAGCCACAGCGCCAGGTAGATCAGGAACTGCGGGCCGGGCAGCAGGCAGGAGACCAGGAAGAGGATCCGGACGGTCCACGGCTCCAGGCCGAAGCGCTCGGCGAGCCCGGCGCAGACGCCGGCGATGACGCGGTGGTGGCGGGGGCGGGCGAGGGTGCTCATGGCTCGGACTCCAGGTCTCACGGCCCGCTCCGGTCCTTCCGGCGGGCACATCTCCATCCTGGCCGCCCGGCGGCCCCGGATCGTCAGCCGTTGTGCGGATCCGGGCCCCTGACCTCTCACCGGGACGGCGGAGCCGTGCCTCGGGGTCGGTCTCGGGGGCGTCCCCGAGACGGCTGCCGGGGCGGGGCCGGTGCCGGGGTGGAAGTAAAGGCGGCGTAAAGAGGTCTGAGGGCGGTGCGGACGCCTGTTCGGCGGGTGGGAGGCTGGGGCGGCCGCTCGCGGGAGGAGCGGCCCGGGTGGGACGGGGGTCCGCCGGGCCCGGCCCGCGGCGGATCAGAATCCCGCTCCCTGCCGAGGAAGTTCTCCGTCATGCGCACCACACGGCCTCTGGCCGCCGCCCTGCTCGCCTCCGCCGTCCTGTCCGCCGCGACCGCCTGCGGGCCGACCGCGGCCCCGAGCGGCGCGGCGCAGGCCGCCCCCGCCCCCACCGCCGCCTCGCCCTCCCCGGCCGGGATCGAGGCGCTGACGGCCGAGCAGATCCTCCGCAAGGCGGAGGCCGCGAGCGAGCAGGTCACCTCCGTCCGGCTGAGCTTCGACGTGGCGGAGTCCGGCGAGCGCTTCAAGGGCTCGGTCGCCGAGGACAAGTCGGGCAACTGCGCCGGCACGATCGGCAAGGGGAGCGACGGCTCGTTCGACGTGCTGCGCACCGGCGGCACGGTCTGGATCAAGCCGGACGCGGTGTTCTGGGACAAGTCCGTCGCCCCCGGCAGCTCCAAGAAGCTCGGCGGCAAGTACCTGAAGGGCAGTGCGCAGGCCGGGTCGCTGAAGAGCATGGCCACCTTCTGCGACCTGGGCCTGCAGATCCTCAAGGGCCTCGGCAAGAAGGACGACGGCACCGACGACACCGTGGGCGGCACCAAGAGCGGCACCAAGCAGGTCGGCGCCGTGCAGGCCGTGGTCATCCGCGACCAGGAGACCGAGGTCGCGGTGGCCGCCCAGGGCGAGCCCTACCTGGTGGAGATGGTCCAGAGCGGCGCGGACGCCGCCACCATGTCCTTCAGCGACTACGAGAAGCCGGTGACGGTGACCAAGCCGCCGGCCGCGCTCGTCCTGGACGCCTCGAAGTACCTGAGGGGCTGACCGCGTCCCGCTGCTCCGCCGGGGGCCGGTGCACCGGCGGGGCGGCGGGCCGCTCGGCGAGGCGCCGCAGCAGCGCGCGCCCGGCCGGGACGACGGCGAGGTGGCAGACGGCGGCGCCGAGGGTGCCGAGCAGGATGTCGTCCACGTTCAGCACCCGGCCGGGCGTCCAGCTCTCCAGGATCTCGAAGCCGGTGGCCAGCAGTGCGGTGCCACCGGCCGTGCGCAGGAAGGACGTCGCCCACGGGGTGCGCAGCGGCCCGAGCGCGAACGGCAGCAGCACCCCGAGCGGCGCGATCGGCAGCAGTCCGGCGGCGATCTGGCGGACGCCCGTGTAACCGCCGATGGCCAGCGCCCGGTCGACCGAGGCGAACGGGGTCAGGTTGGCCGGGTACGTCCAGTTGACCGAGACCGGGCGCAGCACCAGCCAGCCGAGCACCGCGAGGTAGCCGACCAGCAGCAGCCGCGCCGCCGTCCGCAGCAGGGGGAGGGCCGTCGGCGGCAGTGCGCGGGCCGGTCCGTCCTCGGCCGGCTGCGCGTCCCCGGTCCAGGAACCGGTGCGGGTGGTGGTGCCATGTCGGTGCACACCCGGATGGACGCACCGTCCGTGCCGGAAGGTTCCCGCCGTCGCACGCCGGGTCAGGGGCAGTGCGAGGCGGTCGCGGTCGGCGACGGCACGGCGCTGAACACCGGGGCCGCGCTCCCGGTCCGCGCGGGCGCGGGCGTGCTCGGGCCGGGGCGCGTCCCGCCCTCGGCGGTCCCGGTCGGCGACGCCCCGGCCGCCTTCGGCACCTGGACGGGCGTGGGGCAGGCGGTGCGGCTGGCCGGCGCCCCGGCGTCCACCGGTACGGCGGTCGGGCGGATGCCGCAGCCGGCCGCCGCCGCGGCCAGCAGGAGCAGGGCGGCCGCCCTCCGTACGGTCACTGGGAGTCCTCCAGGGTCGGCGGGGTGAGCGGCAGGACGAGGGTGAAGACCGCGCCGGCGTCGCCGTTGGCGGCGGTGATGGTGCCGCCGTGTATCCGGGCGTTGGCCATGGCGATGGACAGTCCGAGGCCGCTGCCCTCGGAGCGGGCGCGGCCCTTGTCGGCCTTGTAGAACCGGTCGAAGACGTGCGGGAGCACGTCCTCGGGGATGCCGGGGCCGCTGTCGCGGACCTCGACGGCGACCCGGTCGCCGCCCTCCCGCCGGACGACCACCCGCACCGGGGATCCGCCGTGCTTGAGGGCGTTGCCGATCAGGTTGGCGAAGACCACGTCCAGGCGGCGCGGGTCGGCCATCAGCCGCAGCCCGTGCGGGGAGTCCACCTCCACCGCGTCGTACCAGGCGCGGCCGTCGATGCAGGACATGATCAGGTCGGCGATGTCGACCTCGTCGGCGACCAGCTTGGCGGTGCCCGCGTCGAAGCGGGTCACCTCCATGAGGTTCTCCACGAGGTCGGAGAGGCGGCGGGTCTCGCTGACCACCAGCCGCACGGCCGGCTCGATCATCGGGTCCAGCGCGTCCGCCTCGTCCTCCAGGATGTCGGTGACCGCGGTCATCGCCGTGAGCGGGGTGCGCAGTTCGTGCGACATGTCGGCGACGAACCGCCGGCTCTGCGCCTCGCGTGCGCTCAACTCCTCGACCTGGTGCGCCAGCGACTCCGCAGTGCGGTTGAACGTCCTTGCCAGGTCGGCGAGTTCGTCGCCGCCCTCGACCTCCAGCCGGGTGTCGAGCTTGCCCTCGCCGAGCTGCCGCGCGGCCTCGCCGAGCCGGCGGACCGGCCGCAGCACCGTCGCGGACGCGGCCTGCGCCAGCAGCGCCGAGCCGATCAGCGCGAGCAGCGTGGCGATCGCCAGCGACCAGCCCAGCGTGTTGAGGTCGGCCCGCTCGTTCTCCAGCGACTTGAACACGTAGGCCGTCGGGCCGGTGGGCACCACCCGGGTTCCGCCCACCAGGAACGGCCGGTTGCCGAGGTTCACCCGCTGCCAGTACAGGTGGTACGCGTACGGGTTGCCCGGCCCGACCGTGCGCGGCGTGCCGACCGCCTTGACCAGCGTGTCGGGAACGTCGGCCAGGGTGAACCGGGACGGGTCGGAGGAGACCTCGCAGCCCGGCAGCGCCGGATCGGTCACCACCACGTCGTAGTTCAGCCCGGAGGACGCCACCTGCTGGGCCAGGTCCGAGAGTTCGGCGCAGTTCGGGTCCAGCGGCAGCGCCGAGACGCTGCGCGTCAGCGAGACCCGGAAGTCGTTGAGCGCGGTGTCCTGGGCACGCTTGAGCACCGCGTCGCGGTTGAGCCAGTACGCGATGCCGGAGGCGGACACCGCGGTGATCAGCGCGACGGCGGCGAACACCGCTATCAGGCGGACCCGGAGCGAGCGCAGCCGCCGCCAGGGACGGCGGCGGCGCGGCGGGGTCTTGGGGTCAGTCAACGGGTCTCACAGCCGGTCGGGAACGGTCACTGCGCGGGCGGGTCGAGACGGTATCCCACCCCGCGCACCGTGCGGATCAGGGTCGGCGCCGAGGGCACGTCCTCGACCTTCGCCCGCAGCCGCTGCACACAGGCGTCCACCAGCCGGGAGTCGCCGAGGTAGTCGTGCTCCCAGACCAGCCGCAGCAACTGCTGCCGGGACAGCGCCTGACCCGGCCGGCGGCTCAGCTCCAGCAGCAGCCGCAGCTCGGTCGGGGTGAGCTGGAGGTCCTCGCCGTCCTTGGTCACGGTCATCGCCGAGCGGTCGATGACCAGCGTCCCGTACGTGGAGGAGTCCGAGCTCTCCCGCTCGCCGCGGCGCAGCACGGCCCGGATCCGGGCGTCCAGGACGCGCGGCTGCACCGGCTTGACCACGTAGTCGTCGGCGCCGGACTCCAGGCCCACCACCACGTCGATGTCGTCCGAGCGGGCGGTCAGCAGGATGATCGGCAGCTGGTCGGTCCGGCGGATCCGGCGGCAGACCTCGAAGCCGTCGATCCCGGGCAGCATGACGTCCAGGACGATGAGGTCCGGACGCTGCTCCTTGAACAGCTTCAGGCCGTCCTCGCCCGAGGATGCGGCGGCCACACGGTGGCCCTGGCGGGTGAGGGCGAGTTCGAGACCGGTCCGGATGGCGTCGTCGTCCTCGATCAGAAGGAGGAAAGGCACCCGCTCATTCTGGCCCACCCGCGCCCCTCCATCACCCACCCGGGTGGTTGCTGAACGGTCGCGGGAACCGGAGCGGCCCATTCAGGCGTCCGCCGGGGTGGAGGACGGCCCTGCGACGAGGGCCCCGGGGCTGTGACAGCCCTGTGACAGTCGGGCGACACCGCCATGACGACGGGCGGGCAGGATTTTCCTTGTCACCACGACGCACCGGAGACCACCGGGGCGGACGGTGACGGGAAACCGCACGTACCGACCATGGGGGCGCACGATGAACGCAACGCTTCTGACCCGCAGCACCGCGGCCGTCCGCGCAGCGCGTTCGACCGCCTCCCCGCGGACCAGGTACGAGGTGCGGACCGACGAATCGTCCGGTGCCGTGATCGTACGGGGGTGCGCACACCGCACCGGCGCCCACCGCCCCACCGGCGGAGGGCACCAGGGGGAGCTGTTCGGGATCGGCCACCGGGGGAACGCGGCCGACAGCGGCTCGACCCTGACGCTGCGCGGGATCCTCCCGCTCGGCGGCCAGGGCCGGGACATCCCGATGGGGGAAGGCCTGAACGGCGCCGGCTCGGGGGAGCCGGACGTCCGCCAGGCCGCAGGCGCCACGCTGCTGCGGCTCACCCCCGCAGCAGCCGGCGCCGAGGACGGTCGACAGGGAGGCGCGCAGGGGGAGCGCTCGAGTGCTGCGGAGGACCGCACCGCCGAGTTCACCGCGTACGTGCGCGAGCGCCGCGCCTCCCTGTACGCCACCGCCTACCACCTGACCGGCGACCGCTACGAGGCCGAGGACCTGCTGCAGAGCGCGCTCTTCAGCACCTACCGCGCCTGGGACCGGATCGCCGACAAGGCCGCGGTCGGGGGCTACCTCCGCCGCACCATGACCAACCTGCACATCTCCGCCTGGCGGCGCCGCAAGGTCAACGAGTACCCGACCGAGGAGCTGCCGGAGCAGGCCGGCGACACCGACGCCATGGGCGGCACCGAGCTGCGCGCCGTGCTGTGGCAGGCGCTGGCCAAGCTGCCGGAGAACCAGCGCACCATGCTGGTGCTCCGCTACTACGAGGGCCGCACCGACCCGGAGATCGCCGACATCCTCGGCATCAGCGTCGGCACCGTCAAGAGCAGCATCTGGCGCGCGCTGCGCCGGCTGCGCGAGGACGAGCAGCTCAACCGCACGGGTGACACCGCGCTCGCCTTCGGCGAGCTGGTCGCCTGAGCACAGCAGACTCCCGTCGGGGGACGGGTGAGGGGTTCGCGGATCGCGTCAGGCCGACTCGGGGGAGTGGCCGCCGACGGGGGACGACCGCAGCCCTGACAGGCAGGGGCCCGGTGCCGGGGAGAGGCACCGGGCCCCTGTCCGTGCTCCGCCGCCGGGCCGGGCCTCAGAGCGCCAGCCGCAGCTGGAGCCAGGCCGACAGCCGGTCGTCCGGGTGCTCCAGATCCAGCCCGAACAGCTGACCGGCCCGCCGGAGCCGGTACTTGAGCGTGTTCGGGTGGACGCCGAGCCGCTGCGCCGCGGCCGCCACCGAGCCCACCGCGTCCAGCCAGGCCGCCACCGAGCGGGCGTACTCCGTGCGGTGCTCCCGGTCGTGGGCCACCATCGCCGCCACCGCCGGGTGCCGCAGCTCCGGCCGGCGCGCCAGCTCGTCGGCGACCCGGGCCAGCAGCACCCGCGCATGGACGTCCGCCAGCCCGGCCACGGCGGCCGCCCCCGGATCGCCCGCGGTCACCCGCAGCACGTCGTCCACCTCGGCGCGCAGCGCCGGCAGCGCCTCCGGCTCGCCGGCCGGCCGGCTCACCGCGGCCCGCAGCACCCCGCCGCCGCGCGGGCCGCGCCCCGCCCCCGGCCGCGCCGCCA
>NZ_JBHWBW010000453.1:0-6418 GCF_042735675.1 Kitasatospora sp. NPDC059571 | reverse complement strand
GGCCGGGCGGGCCCGCACCCCGGGCGCCGGCCGGGTGTGCGCGGGTCAGGGCCGCGCGGTGGCCTCGGCCCAGCGCTTGAGGGTGGCCTCGGCGGCGCCGGAGTCGATGGCGGCGGCGGCGCGCTCCATCCCGGCGGCGAGCTGCTCGGCCAGCGGGGCGCCGGTGAGCTCCAGGGCCGTCAGGGCGGCGGCCGAGTTGAGCAGGACGGCGTCCCGGACGGGGCCGCGCTCGCCGGCCAGCCGCCGGCGCGCGACCGCGGCGTTGTACTCGGCGTCCGCACCGCGCAGCGCCTCGATGCCGACCGGCTCGATGCCCACGTCGCGGGGGTCGAAGACGCTCTCGGTGACGGTGCCGTCCTGGACGGTCCACACGTGCGAGGTGGTGGAGATGGTCAGCTCGTCGAGGCCGTCGTCGCCGCGGAAGACCAGGGCGGAGGCGCCGCGCCGGGCCAGCACGCCGGCGATCAGGCCGGCCAGCCGGGTGTCGAAGCAGCCGACGGCGTGCGAGGTGACCCGGGCCGGGTTGGTCAGCGGGCCCAGGATGTTGAACGCGGTCGGCACGCCCAGGTCGCGGCGGGCCTCGGCGGCGTGCCGCATCGCCGGGTGGAACCTGGCCGCGAAGCAGAAGGTCAGGCCGGTCTCCTCGGCGACCTCGGCGACCCGGCGGGCACTGAGGTCCAGCCGGATGCCGAGCTTCTCCAGGACGTCGGAGGAGCCGCTGGCGGAGGAGGCGGCCCGGTTGCCGTGCTTGACCACCTTGGCGCCGGCGGCGGCGGCCACGATGGCGGACATGGTGGAGATGTTGACGGTCTTGGCCCGGTCGCCGCCGGTGCCGACGATGTCCACCGCCGGGCCGGGGATGTGCAGCGGCTCGGCGTGCGCGTACATCGCGTCGACGAGGCCGGCGATCTCCTCGACCGTCTCGCCCTTGGCCCGCAGGGCGATCATGAATCCCGCCACCTGCACGGGGGTGGCCTCGCCGGACATGATCCGGTCCATCGCCCAGGCCGTGTCGGCCTGCCCGAGGTCCTCTCCCCTGAGCAGCGAGGTCAGGACGTCCGGCCAGGTGCGGACCACCTGCACGGGGTCCTCGCCGCCGTTCGCAGGGTTCACGTTCACCATGGCCGACTCCAGCTCTCATCGGTAGTGCGCCGAAAGGGACGGAGCCAGCCTAGCGAGCGGCGGCGGGCGGCCGTGCCGTTCCCGCCGCCCCTTCTCTCCTGGTGAGACGGCCCGCCGTCAGTGGTGCGCGGGGGTCCGCCGGGCCACCCGGGCGCGCAGCAGGGTCGCCGCGGCCTCGGCCAGCGCCACCGGGTCGACCGGCTGCGCGATCGCGGCGTCGGCCCGGCTCCAGGCGGCGAGCCAGGAGTCCTGCGGCCGGCCGATCAGCACCAGCACGGGCGGGCAGCCGTAGATCTCGTCCTTGAGCTGGCGGGTCAGGCCGAGGCCGCCGGCCGGCACCGCCTCGCCGTCCAGGACGCAGAGGTCGATCCCGCCCTTCTCCAGGGCGCGGAGCACGGCCGGGGTGGTGGCGCACTCCAGGTAGGCGATCTCCGGGAGGTCGGCGGCCGGCCGGCGCCCGAGCGCCAGGGTGACCTGCTCGCGGGTGTTGCGGTCGTCGCTGTAGACGAGAACGGTGAGCGTCTCGTCGGTCGTGTGCGCCATGGGCCCTGCTCCCGGGTGCTCGTCCTCTTATATGTGCCGCTCCGAACGGCCCAGTGTGATCCGGACCACGTTCGCTCTCGGATGCTACTCCCGGACGCCCGCGGCGGTGAGCCCCTGACGCGATCTCTCTCAAGCCGCCGCGCGCGAATCTCACCCGCACGGGCGACGGCGGCTCACCCGTCCCGAACAACCGTCAGAAATCGGACACCCGGTCGACGGCCGACCGCCACCGCGGCCGGTCCGGGGGCAGCCGGGCATACCGCACGCACCGGACACTCCGAGGAGGACCCCCCGGCGTGAAGACGGAATAAGGGACCGACATAATGTCCGTCGTGGCGACAGCAACAGCAACAGAAACCGGACACGCGCACGGAGCGGTCAACAGGCCGAACCTGGTCAGCGTCGGAACCATCGTCTGGCTGAGCTCGGAGCTGATGTTCTTCGCGGCCCTGTTCGCGATGTACTTCACGCTCCGCTCGGTCATGGGATCGGCGTTCTGGACCGAGAAGGCGGACGCCCTCAACGTGCCGTTCTCCTCGGTGAACACCACGATCCTGGTGCTCTCCTCCCTCACCTGCCAGCTCGGCGTCTTCGCCGCCGAGCGCGGTGACGTGAAGAAGCTCCGCTCGTGGTTCATCATCACGTTCGTGATGGGCTCGATCTTCATCGGCGGGCAGATCTTCGAGTACACCGAGCTGGTCAAGAAGGACGGCCTCTCGCTGTCCTCCGACCCGTACGGCACGGTGTTCTACCTGACGACCGGCTTCCACGGCATGCACGTGACGGGTGGTCTGATCGCCTTCCTGCTGGTCCTGGGGCGGACGTACGCCGCCAAGCGGTTCACGCACGAGCAGGCCACCGCCGCGATCGTCGTGTCGTACTACTGGCACTTCGTCGACGTCGTGTGGATCGGCCTGTTCGCGACCATCTACCTGATCAAGTAAAGGCTGATCAGGTCGCTGGCCGCCGGCCGGAGAGCACCCGCCCCGTGCGGGGGCCCCGCCGACCAGTCCGCCCCGACCCGGGTACCGGCCCCGAGCAGACCGGTCCCACGGGCGCAGCCACCCAGCCGACCAGATCCTGACACCGGGGTTAATCCGTGAAAAAGCTCTCCGCACGACGGCGCCACCCACTGGCGGCGCTGGTCGTCCTACTTCTCGCCCTGGCGGCCACCGGGGGGCTGTACGCCGCGTTCGCGCCCGCCGAGAAGGCCCAGGCCGACACCTCCGCGCAGTCGCTCGCGATCGAAGAGGGCAAGAAGCTCTTCGCCGTGGGCTGCTCGTCCTGCCACGGCCTCAACGGCCAGGGCGGCAGTGACGGCCCGAGCCTGGTCGGTGTCGGCTCCGCCGCCGTCGACTTCCAGGTCGGCACCGGCCGGATGCCCGCCCAGCAGAGCGGCGCCCAGGTGCCGACCAAGAAGGTCATCTACTCCCAGGCGCAGATCGACCAGCTGGCCGCCTTCGTGGCCTCGCTCGGCCCCGGCCCGGTCATCCCGACGGAGCAGCAGTACACCGCCACCAACCCGAACGACGTGGCCAAGGGTGGCGAGCTCTTCCGGACCAACTGCGCCCAGTGCCACAACTTCGCCGGCAAGGGTGGCGCCCTGACCCAGGGCAAGTACGCCCCGCCGCTGGTGAACACCTCCCCCAAGCACATCTACGAGGCCATGCAGACCGGCCCGCAGAACATGCCGTCGTTCCCCGACACCACCATGCCGGAGGAGCAGAAGAAGCAGATCGTGGCCTTCGTCCGCAACGCGGCCGATGAGCCCAACCCGGGTGGTCTCGCCCTCGGCAGCCTCGGTCCGGTGACCGAGGGCCTGTTCGGCTGGATCTTCGCCCTGGGTGCGCTCATCGTGGTCGCGATCTGGGTCGCCGCCCACACCACCAAGGCCAAGAAGTCATGAGCCACGAGATGTCTGACGAGAAGCTGCCGGAGTCGCACGGCTCCGAAGGGCACGCGGTCGCCACCCACGGCGACCCGTTCGCCGACCCCGGTCTGCCGGCCCACGAGCCGCGCCGGACCGACATCGACGAGCGCGCCGCCAAGCGCGCCGAGCGGCAGGTCGCCCTGCTGTTCATCGTCTCGATGCTCGCCACTGTCGGGTTCATCGCCTCGTACGTGATCTTCGACATCGACAAGATCATCTACGTGTTCCCGCTGGGCCACATCAGCGCGCTGAACTTCGCCCTGGGTCTGACCCTGGGCGTGGCGCTGTTCTGCATCGGCGCGGGCGCCGTCCACTGGGCGCGCACCCTGATGTCGGACCACGAGATCCCGGCCGAGCGCCACCCGATCGAGGCTGACGACGAGGTCCGCGCGGACGTCATCGAGCAGTTCAAGACCGGTGCCGCGGAGTCCGGCTTCGGCCGCCGCAAGCTGCTGCGCAACACCCTGATCGGGTCGATGGCCCTGGTGCCGCTGTCCGGCGTCGTGCTGCTGCGCGACCTCGGCCCGCTGCCCGAGGACAAGCTGGCCCACACCGGCTGGGAGCTGGCCACCCCGGCCAAGCCCATCCCGCTCATCAACATGAGCACCAACGAGCCGATGAAGCCCGAGGACATCGTCACCGGCTCGCTGACCTTCGCCAAGCCCGAGGGCCTGGAGGAGGACCAGGAGTTCTTCCAGGAGCAGATCGCCAAGGACGCCCTGATGATCGTCCGGATCGCTCCGGGCGACCTGAAGGACCAGAAGTCCGCCGACCTGGGCTTCGAGGGCATCCTGGCGTACTCCAAGATCTGCACGCACGTCGGCTGCCCGATCAGCCTCTACGAGCAGCAGACCCACCACGCGCTCTGCCCCTGCCACCAGTCGACCTTCGACCTGTCGGACGGCGCGCGCGTCATCTTCGGCCCGGCCGGCCACCCGCTGCCGCAGCTGAAGATCACCACTGACGAGAAGGGCTTCCTCGTCGCCACCGGCGACTTCCAGGAGCCCGTCGGCCCGAGCTACTGGGAGCGGCCGTGAGCACCGCGAACAGCGCCACTTCCGGCGCGTCCAAGCCGGCCAGCACCCGCGCCAAGCCTGCGAACAAGTTCGAGGCGGCCGCTGACTGGACCGACGGACGGCTGGGGATCTACTCCCTGGCCAAGTCCAACCTGCGCAAGATCTTCCCGGACCACTGGTCCTTCATGCTGGGCGAGATCTGCCTCTACACCTTCATCATCATCATCCTGACCGGCGTCTACCTGACGCTGTTCTTCAAGCCGAGCATGGCGGAGGTCGTCTACCACGGCCCCTACGCCCCGCTCGACGGCATCCGGATGTCCGAGGCCTACGCCTCGACCATGGACATCAGCTTCGAGGTGCGCGGCGGTCTGCTGATCCGCCAGATCCACCACTGGGCGGCGATCGTCTTCGTCGCCGCGATGCTGGTGCACATGATGCGCGTCTTCTTCACCGGCGCGTTCCGCAAGCCGCGCGAGATCAACTGGCTCTTCGGCGCCGGTCTGCTCTTCCTCGGCATGTTCGACGGCTTCATGGGCTACTCGCTCCCGGACGACCTGCTGTCCGGCACGGGTATCCGCTTCATGGAGGGCGCGATCCTGGCGGTGCCGCTGGTCGGCACGTACATCCAGTTCTTCCTGTACGGCGGCCAGTTCCCCGGCACCGACATCGTGCCGCGGTTCTTCACCATCCACGTGCTGCTGATCCCGGGCATCATGCTGGGCCTGCTGGTGGCCCACCTGATCCTGGTCTTCTACCACAAGCACACCCAGTTCGCGGGTCCCGGCCGCACCGAGCAGAACGTGGTCGGCATGCCCCTCATGCCGGTCTACATGGCCAAGGCCGGCGGCTTCTTCTTCCTGGTGTTCGGCGTCATCTCGGCCGCCTCGGCGATCGCGACCGTCAACCCGATCTGGGCGTACGGCCCGTACCGCCCCGACCAGGTGTCCACCGACGCCCAGCCGGACTGGTACATGGGCTTCTCCGAGGGCCTGATCCGCATCATGCCCGGCTGGGAGATCCGCGCCTGGGGCCACACCCTCAACATGGGCGTGTTCATCCCGCTGATGGTCTTCCCGCTCGTCCTGGCGGCCATCTGGCTGTACCCGTTCGTCGAGGCGTGGGTCACCGGCGACAAGCGCGAGCACCACATCGCCGACCGTCCGCGCAACGCCCCGGTCCGCACCGCCTTCGGTGCGGCCTGGATCAGCGAGTACGTGATCCTGCTGATCGGTGGTGGCAACGACCTCATCGCCACCCACCTGCACCTGTCGATCAACACGATCACGTACACCGTCCGGATCGGCTTCTTCGTCCTCCCGGTGATCGTCTTCTTCATCACCAAGCGCTGGTGCCTCGGCCTCCAGCGCCGTGACAAGGACAAGGTGCTGCACGGCCGCGAGAGCGGCGTCATCAAGCGCCTGCCGCACGGCGAGTTCATCGAGGTGCACGAGCAGCTGCCGCAGGACAAGCTGTACAAGCTCACCGCGCACGAGCAGCCGCAGCCGCTCGAACTGCCGGCCGAGGTCGACGAGAACGGCGTGGCCCGCAAGGCCGGCGCCATCGCGAAGACCCGCGCCAAGCTCTCCGACGCGTTCTACGGCGACGGCAGCCAGATCGCCAAGCCCACCGCCGAGGAGCACCACGAGATCACCAGCGGCCACGGCCACCACTGATCTCCAGCTGATCCGCCACAACCCGAGGGCCCCTGCCGCACCGGCCGGGGCCCGCCGGGGTTGACCCAAACGGGGGGGGGGATCTTGACATCCATAACACCAGAGCCCCACCCCCCGACCAGCAGGTGCGG
>NZ_JBHWBW010000452.1:0-6422 GCF_042735675.1 Kitasatospora sp. NPDC059571 | reverse complement strand
GCCTCCCCGCCGCCCGGGCGGGGCGAGGCCGGGGTCCAGGACGGCGGCGGCGCGGGCCGCGGCGGCCGCGGTGCCCCCGGGGTCGGGGGCCGGTCCGGCGCTCTCCGCCGGGGTGGGGCCGCTCCGGTGCTCGGTCGCGGTGCTCATGCCGCCACCGCCGCATCGCGCCGGGGGCAGCGCAGCGGCAGCTCGCGCATGCCGCCGAAGACGAACTGGCCGCTCGGACGGAGGGTGGCCGGGGTGAGCGGGGTCGACAGCGCGCGGCTGCGGCCGGCCTCGGCGAGGCCGCGCAGCACGGCCGCGCCCGCCATCAGCGAGAGCGGCGCGCCGAGGCAGTGGTGCGGACCGTGGCCGAACGCCAGGTGGCGCAGCTCGGCCCGGTCCGGGTCGAAGCGGTCGGGGTCGGCGTAGCGCCGCGGGTCGCGGTTGGCCGCGGCGTACAGCAGGAGCGCGACGCGGCCGGCCGGGATGACGGTGCCGCCGACGGCGACGTCCCGGGTGAGTGCGCGGGCGCTGGCCCGGACCGGGCTGCCCAGGCGCTGGGCCTCGTCGAACACCGCCTGGGCGCAGTCGGGCTGTTCGCGGATCCGGTCGGCGAGGGCGGGTGAGCTCAGCAGTTCCCAGACGGCGAGGGCGAGTCCGGAGGTGAGTGTCTCCAGCCCGTTGGCGAGCAGCATCACCACGAAGGCGAGCAGGTCCTCGTCGTCGAGGCGGCCGTCGGCGCGGGCGGCGGCGAGCCGGCTGATCAGGTCGTCGCCGGGGGCGGCCGCCCGGGCCGCGCAGAGCTCCTCGACGTAGTCGCGGAACTCCTCGAATCCGGCATCGAGTTCGGCGATCCGGTCGGGGGCGGCGCGGTCGCCGAAGTCGTCCAGCAGGGACTGCGAGACCAGCCGGGCCCAGCCGGTGACCCGGTCCTGCTCGGTGTCGGGGATGTCGAGGATCGCGCAGGAGACGGCGACCGGGAGCGGCACGGCGAGGT
Source organism: Kitasatospora sp. NPDC059571 (assembly GCF_042735675.1). Classification (NCBI taxonomy): domain Bacteria; kingdom Bacillati; phylum Actinomycetota; class Actinomycetes; order Kitasatosporales; family Streptomycetaceae; genus Kitasatospora; species Kitasatospora sp. NPDC059571. The sequence continues at coordinate 5,443 of NZ_JBHWBW010000452.1, read as the reverse complement.
CGGCGACCACGTCGAAGGTGCCGGCGGCGAGCAGCGGCGCGAGCAGGCGGTCGGCGGCGGCCTCGATCCGGGGCCGCATCTGCTCCAGCCGGCGGGCGCCGAAGGCGGTGGTGGCGAGGCGCTTCAGCCGGGTGTGGTCGGCCCCGTCGCGCATCGGGAGCATCCGGTCCACGATCCGCGAGAGCGCGGTGGCGCCGGCCCTGGGCAGGCCGACGGCGGTCGGGTCGACGGCCGTGCCGGGGTGCATCAGCACGGTGACGATCTCTTCGTGGCCGGAGACCACGTGGACCCGGCCGAGGTCGAGGACGGGGGCCTCGGCCAGCAGTCGGCGGTAGAGCGCGGGCGGGTCCTGCTGCGCGGCGGGCTGCTGGATGAACCGCGTCAGCTCGTGCCGGAGGGTGTCCATACCCGGCTCTCCTCAACTTCTGCTCGGTGGGCCGCCGTTCGGGGCGGCCGGGGTGGGGTGGAGCAGGGTGCCGCGGGGGCCCCGCCCGGTTCGGGGCGCCCCCCCCGCGGCACAGGTCCCGTTACTCCGCGGCGGCGTTGGACACCGAGCTGAAGCTGGAGACCGGGCAGGCCGCACAGGCCAGGGAGCTGACGCTGAGACCGCCGTTGACGGTGTCCAGCTCCTCGATCTCGATGTCGAACTGCTCGTTCTCGACCTTCTCGTTCTCGGCCATGACGGTTCCCTTCGGTTGTGGCGCCGGCCCCGACGGGGCCGATCGCCTGCGGTGTCCGAGAGCTGCCGGATTTTGCTTTTCCCGGCCCGCCCTCGGCGATGTCTCAACTATGCGCCGCCACAATTCCTTGCGGCAGTAACGGATGTCAGAAAGTGGCCCGTAGAAAATCACACACCCGCTCCCATGACATTTCACATGCACTCTGACCTGGCATTTTCTGCCGTCTTGCACAATGCGCGCAGGCTCGGTCAAGCTGCTTTCCATGACACTCACCACAGGCCCGGGAATTCCCGGGGAACCGGCCGTAGAGGTGCACCGGCTGCACCGCAGCTACGGCGAATACGAGGCCGTCCGCGGCGTTTCCTTCACCGTCGCGCGCGGGGAGCTGTTCGCGCTGCTGGGCACCAACGGCGCCGGCAAGACCACCACCCTGGAGGTCCTGGAGGGCCACCGGCCGCCGACCTCGGGCACGGTCCGGGTGCTCGGGCTCGACCCGTACACCGAGGGCACCGCGGTCCGCCGTCGCACCGGGGTGATGCTCCAGGAGGGCGGGTTCTTCAAGGAGCTGACCGTCCGGGAGACCGTCGACGCATGGCGCTCCTTCCTCTCCGGCGCACGGCCGGCCGGCGAGGTGCTGGAGCGGGTCGGACTGACCGGCCGCTCCGGCACCCGGGTCGGCCAGCTCTCCGGCGGCGAGCGGCGGCGGCTCGACCTCGCGCTCGCCGTCCTCAACGCGCCGGAGCTGCTCTTCCTCGACGAGCCCACCACCGGGATGGACCCGGAGGCCCGCCGCACCACCTGGCAGCTGGTCGAGGAGCTCAGGGCGGCCGGCACCACCGTCCTGCTCACCACCCACTACCTGGAGGAGGCCCAGCAGTTGGCCGACCGGGTGGCCATCATGGACCGGGGCCGGCTGGCCGCGGTCGGCACCGTCGCCCAGGTGCTGTCGGGGCACGGCACCCGGATCACCTTCCCGCTGCCCGGCGGTGTCACCCCCGCGCAACTGCCGTCCGTGCTGGGCGAGTCGGCGACCGTCGAGAACGGCACAGTGGTGTACACCGCGGCCAGGACCGGGCCGGCCCTCGCCGTCCTGCACGGCTGGGCCACCGGGCTCGGCGTCGAACTCGACGGCATCGAGGCGCGCAACGCGTCCCTGGAGGACGTCTTCCTGGACCTGGCGCACGAAGGAGCGAGCACCCGATGAGCACCCTCACCACGGCCCCCGGCGCCGGACGCACCCTGGGCTGGACCGGCTGGGCGCGCGGCCAGTTCCTGCTCTCCTGGCGGGTGTTCTGGCGCAACCGCCGCTCCACCTTCATCGGCCTGCTGCTGCCGGTCGCCCTCGACCTGGTGGTCGCCGCACCGCTGCGTGACCGCGAGATCGCCGGGGTGAACGCCGCCGCCTACAGCACCGTCGGCTTCATCGGCTTCGCCCTGGTCACCACGTTCATCAACCTGCTGAACGGCATCGTCGCCCGCCGCGACGACCTGGTGCTCAAGCGGCTGCGCGGCACCGAGGTCCCGGCGACGGCCATCCTGGCCGGGCAGTTCGGGGCGGCCGGCGCCGTCGTGCTGCTCCAGGTGCTGCTGCTGGGCGGGATCTCGGTCGGCTGGTTCGGCGCACCGCTGCCCGCCGACCCGCTGCTGCTCGCGGTCTTCCTGGCCGGTGGATTCCTGCTGTTCGCGGTGCTCGCCGCGGCGCTGTCGGGGATCACCCCGAGCGCCGAGGCCGCCCCGATGGTCGCCACGCCCGTCCTGCTGCTGTGCATGTTCGCCAGCGGCGTGGTCGCCCCGGTCAGCTCGCTGCCGCACTGGCTGCAGGCCCCGGCCCACGCCCTGCCGCTCGCCCCGGTCGTCGAGGGCCTGCGCACCGCCTGGTTCGGCCGCGGCTTCGGGGCCGAGTCCTGGAACGGTCCCGCGCTCGCCCCGCTCGACCTGCTGCAGGGCTGGCAGCACGCCCTGCCCGCACTCCTGCTGGCCGCCGCCTGGACGGCCGGGGCGGCGGTGCTCGCCCGGCGACTGTTCCGCTGGGAGCCCCGCCGCGGCTGACCGCGCCGGCCCCGGACCGGCCGCTCACCGACCCGGGACCGGCGGCCCGGCAGCCCCGGACCGATGGCTCGGCGGACCGGGCCCCGCCGTCCCGGACTCACGCCCAGGGCAGCGCCGCGCGGGTGCGCCAGTACGCCTCGGCGGGCTCGGCCAGCGGCGCCAGCCCGGCGAGCTCGGCCGGCCCGAGGGCGAGGTGTGCGGCGGTGAGGTTCGAGGCCAGCTGGTCCGCCGTGGCGGCACCGGACAGCACGATGTCCGCCCAGGGCTGCGCGGCGGCCGCGGCCAGCGCCAGGGCGTCGCAGGACGCCCCGGTGCGGGCGGCGAGTGCGCGCAGCCCGGCGGTGTCGGGGCCGGTGGCGTTGCGGTCCGCGAGCCGCCCGTTGGCCATGCCCTCCTTCACCACCACCAGCCACCCTGCCGTGTGCACCTCGGCCAGCGCCGGCCCGGCGGAGGGCTCCAGCAGGTTCCAGGTCGCCTGTACGGCGGCGAACAGCGGGCGGCCGTCCACCACCACCTCCGACGCCGCCCGGACCGCCGCCGCCTGGGCCGGACCGCTCGTCGACAGACCGATCCGGACCCCTTCCGCGGCGAGCTCCGCCAGCCGCCCGTGCAGCACGGGATCGGTCAGCGCCGGGCTGTCCGGGGTCACCGAGTGGACCAGGTAGACGTCCGGGTACCGGCCCAGCGACTCCAGGGTCTCCTTGATCTGGCGGTCGAGGACCGCCGTGGAGTGCTCCTTGACCTCGTGCACCGGCACGCCGGACGCCCGCCAGTCGGCGGTGTAGGTGTATCCCCACTTGCTGCCCACCGTCATGTCCGCCGCGGCCTGCGGGCGTTCGCGCAGCCAGTCTCCGACGAACTCCTCCGCCCGGCCGTACGAGCGGGCCGTGTCGATGTACCGCACACCCGCCGCACGGGCGGCGTCGAGCAGGGCGTGCGTCCGCTCCCGCAGGGCCTCGACGCTCCGGTCGGCCGGCAGGTCGAGCTCGCGGCCGAGGGTGATGTAGCCGGGGCGCCCGACGGCCGCCGTGCCGAGACCGAACCGCGCGAGCGGAGATCCGGCAGCAGGTCCGGTGACAGGTGCAGCCGACATCAGGAGCGTCCCTTCGGTGGAGCCGTCGGACGGGAACGGCGCGCCCCGCCCGCACCACGACCCTATCCGCCGCCCGGCCGCCCGCCCCGCCCCGTACCGCTCCCTCGCCGTTCGGATCCAGCGCCCGACCGGCAGGTCGCCGTACGGCTGACGTGCTCAGGGCGGGGCGTCCGGGAGGATCGTGAAGACCTCGGCCGCACCCGTGAGGTCGAGCAGCCGCACCACCGCGGCGGACGGGCGGGCCAGCGCGAACCCGATGCCCCGGCGGCCGGCGTCGCGCTGCGCCAGCAGCAGCCCGTTCAGCCCCATCGAGTCGCAGAAGTCCACCCCGGCCATGTCGACCGTGATCCGCGCCGGTGCGGGCCGCCGGGCCAGCGCCTCGCGCAGGGCGCGTTCCAGCGGTCCGGAGCCGCCGTAGTCCATCGGCCCGACCGCAGTGATCAGCAGCCCGGACGGGATCGTCCGGACCTCCACGCTCAGCCCGCTCATCCCTCCAGCCTCACCGACGGACCGCCACCGCGCACGCCCGTCCGTACGCCGCGTCCCGCCGCGAGGGGCCGCCCCGGCTCAGGCGGCGGCCCCGTCCGGCGGCGCGGTGAGGGCCCGCGCCAGTGCGCCGGCCACCGTGCGGACCATGCTGCCGTCCGGGTCGTGGTCCGGGTTGATCTCGGTGACGACCACCGCCCCGAGGTGCGGTGCGCGGGCGAACTCCGTGAGGCAGTCCAGCGCGACCGGCAGCGGCAGGCCCTGGTTGAAGTGCGGGAAGTTGGCGAGCGGCAGGTCGACCGAGTCGATCACGTCGGTGTCGAAGTGCAGCAGGAGCCGGGAGTGCCCGTCGGCCAGCGCCCCGCGCGCCGCGCGGGCGGCGGCCACCGGGTCGCTGCCGTCGGCGGTGACCTCGGTGCACGGGTTGGTGCGCAGGCCGTGCCGGGCCGCCATGTCGCGGCCCGCCCCGTTGACCTCCACCGGGTCGTGGCCGAACGCCACGACGGACGAGGCCGGCAGCAGGGGCGTGCGCGGCCCGATGTCGCGCAGCTGCGGGTCGCCCTCGCCGATCAGGTGGGCCAGCACCATCGCGTCGAGGATCCCGGCCAGGCTGGTGTCCGGCACGGACAGGTCGAGGTCGCCGTCGAAGTACAGCAGTCCGGTCTGCGGCCACCGGGCCACCATCGCGGCGGCCACGCCCAGGGTGATCGTGCAGTCGCCGCCCAGCACCAGCGGCAGCGCCCCGTCGTCCAGGATCCGGCCGACCCGGTCGGCGACGGACCGCGCCACGTCGGCGACCAGGCCGATGTTCTGCCGGTTCCGGTGGTCCGGATCGGTGCGGAACGGCACCACCGGCAGATCCCCCTCGTCCCGGACGGCACCACCCGCCGCCCGGATCCGGTCTACCAGCCCGGCGGCCCGCAGGGCGCCCGGGGCCTTCTCCTGACCCGGCCCGTGCGTCCCCGCACCGGACGGAACGCCCAGCACTGCGATCTCCCGAGGCATCGGCGGTGCCCCTCTCCCCGTCTCGACGTCTGGCGGAGCACCCGGCCGGACGGCCGGTGCCCCTGCTTCCGAGCCTAGGCAGCCGGGCGCCCGACGGCATCGCGGGCCGGCCGCGGAGCCGCTCCGCAGC
>NZ_JBHWBW010000451.1:0-6447 GCF_042735675.1 Kitasatospora sp. NPDC059571 | reverse complement strand
GGGGGGGGGTCGGGGGGGGGGGGGCGGGGGGGGGCGGGTGGGTTGGCCGGATGGTCGGGGGGGGCGGGGTGCCGGCGGGGCCGGGCCGCCCGCGCACCGGTCAGGTGATGGCGAGCCGGTCGACCAGCAGCTCCACCCTGCGCTCGGTGTCCTCCGGCGGGAGTCGTCGCGCCCGGGTCAGGGTGGCCACTCCGTGCAGGGCCGCCCAGAACACCTCGGTGAACAGTCCCGGATGCACGCCGTCCCCGGCGACCTCTTCGAGGCTCTCCAGCAGGGCGGCGAAGCCGTCCTTCAGCGGCGCGGGGGTGTCCTCGTTCGCGAAGGCCAGGCCGCCGTCGAGCTGGAACATGGCGTCGTAGACCGCCGGGTTGCGTGCGGCGAAGTCGAGGTAGGTGCGGGCGAGGGCGGTGACCCGGTGGCGGGGGCCGTCCGCGGCGGAGGTCGCGGCCCGCAGCGCCGCGGCCATCTCCGTGGCGCCCTCGAGGGCGACGGCGCCGATGATCTCGCGTTTGCCGCGGAAGTGGCTGTAGAGGACGGGCTGGCTGTACTCGATGCGCTCCGCGAGCCGGCGGGTGGTGACCGCGTCCCACCCCTGTTGCTCGGCGAGTTCGCGGGCGGTCGCCACGATGAGGCGTTCGCGCTCGGCCCGCTCGCGCTGTTTGCGTTCCTGTACCGACATGGCTCGATCCTAGCACCGCTAGACAATCAAGCGGCAGCAGTACTACCGTTGCTCCATCAGCTAGCAACGCTAGATGCCTGGAGGGATCGCCATGCTCAACGCACTCGAGGTCGTCACCACCGTGGTCACCGGCGTGATGGTGGGGGTGGAGTTCTCCGTCGCCTTCGTCATGAACCCGATCTTCAGCGCACTCCCCGAGGACAGTGGCCAGCTCGCCCGCGCCCACGGGGGGCGGATGCTGGGCGCCGTGATGCCGTTCTGGTACATCACCTCACTCGTCCTCGCCGCGGTCTGGGCCGTCGCCGGATGGCAACGGCCCGGGGCCGGACTCGTCGTCACCGCCGGCGCGCTGCTGATCGCCAGTGTGCTCATGTCGGTCCTGCTGCTTGTCCCGATCAACAACCGCAGCAAGACCTGGACCCCCGAGAACCGGCCCGAGGACTGGAAGGAGCAGATGAGCCGCTGGGACCGCTTCCACTACATCCGCGTCGCCGTCATCATCGCCGCCTTCGCCCTGCTGGTCGCCGCCCTCGCCTGAACCCGCGGGCCGCACCCTAGGCGAGTAGATCCGAAGTTCGGGCCCGCCAAAGGGTCGAGGGCGTCCAGGATCAGTTCGTGACGACCGACCTGAACACCCTCTTGACCGTACTTCACGTGAAGATCGACGACGAGATCGGAGGAGGCGATGGCTGGGACGCCCGCCCTTGCTGAGCGACTCCGAACTCGTGTGCCCTGCGGTGGCCCAGGCGCTGCTCGGGTACCACTCCGAGGCCCGTTGGCTGCGTTACGCGCACAAGCGCCTGTCCGGCATGTTCCCGTACCCGCCCCAGCGCGCGGGCTACAACGAGGGACTCCGGTCGGCACTGCCTCTGGGCAGCGCGTGATCCGGGAACTGGCCCGGGAGAGCGACTTCTGGACGGACACCGTGTGGATCGCCGACTCCACGCCGGTGCCGTGCGGCATGTCCCGCCCGACCGTGCAGCGGACGATCATGGCCGGCTGGGCCGGCTACGGCTACGGCGCCTCACACTCCCGATTCTTCTGGGCCCTGCGGCTGTACCAGGTCTGCACGCCGACCAGCATGCCAATCCTGTGGGCCCTGGCCAACCCGAAGCTCGACGAGCGGGAGGCACTGGCCGGATGCTCGAAGTCGACACCGAGCTGGTCGCCCGACACGAGGGCATCTTGCTCATGTCGGACAAGGGCTTCGCCTCGAAGGCGTTCGAGCGTGAACTCGCCGATCTGGGTATCGAGTTGCTATGGACCTCGTTCAAACGCGAGCAGAAGCGGTTCGGCGACTCGATGCTCAAGAAGGTCCGCCAGCTGATCGAGTCGGTCAACGACACCCTCGGGGGGCGGCTTGACCTGGAACAACACGGCGGGCGGACATTCGAGGGCGTAGCGAACCGGGTGGCCCGGCGAGTCCTGGCGATGGCGGCCGGGATCTGGCACAACAACCAGGCCGGGGCACCCGACACGCGCTCGCTGATCGCATTCGACCACTGACGGCATCCGGCGGTGACCGCAGGCAGGCTCTCGCCTGGTCAGAGGGCCTCGGTCTGCTCTGGGGTCACGCATCGGACGTGGTCGCCAACCTGCACGATGTAGCCCTTCGGTGGCTCCAAGGACGTCGTCCACCAGATCCCGGTGACCTCGCCGACAGCTTCCGTCGTCCCGCTCGGTGAGTCCGACTCCGTGTGGATTCGGACGTGCGTTCCGTCGGGCAGGTCGCTGCGATAGCGGGGCGGCATGTCGGGATGAAGTCGTCCTCTGGAGATCAGGAACTCCGGCCGTAGCCCCCAGGGACTGCCGTCCTCGGTCTCCACCGAGTAGATCGGCCCGACGTAGCCATCGCGCTCGTCCTGCTCGATGACACACCCGACGATCACACCACGGCTGCCCACGACCTCCGGCCCGAGCCGGCCCAGTCTCGGAATGGGCGGATGCGGAGTCGTCAGTTCCACCATCTCGCCGTAGGCCAGGGTGGCTTGCTCGGGCCACGGAGTCTCGTCCAGCAGCCGCTGCTTCTCGACCGTCATGGGCCCCTCCAATTCATGGCCTCGGTGGACCCGCCACACCATAACCGCGAGGCGATTGGCCTGAACGGTCTGGCCGGCCCTTCAGCCGCGCGATCATGAGACTTCGGCCACCATCACATCGGACCTACTCGTCTAGGCAGGTGGGTCGGTGTCCCGGAGCGATTGCAGGGCCCGGTCGAGGCGGGCGGTGCGGGCGTCCGGGGTGCGGGCCCGGAGCAGGGGGAGGATCAGCAGGTAGCGGGCGGTCCGGTCGAGCGCCTCGAAGGCCCTCGCCGCCGCGGGCTCCGCGGCCAGCGCCGCGGCGAGGTCGGACGGCACCGTCGCCGTCCGCTGCGACGCGTAGGCCGCCGCCCACCGCCCGTCCTCCTGGGCGCGGCGGACCTCCGCGAGGCCCGGCTCGCGCATCCGGCCGGCGGCGGTCAGCGCGGCGACCCGGTCCACGTTCACCTGCGACCACGTGCTCCGCGGCCGCCGCGGCAGGTACTTCTGCAGGTAGTGCTGCTCGTCGCAGGAGCGGCGCAGGCCGGAGATCCAGCCGTAGCAGAGCCCGATGTCGACCAGCTCGTCGTCGGTGACGGTCGGGATGCCGGACCTCTTCTTCGCCATCCTGATCCACACGCCCTCCCGGCGCGTGTGGTGCCCGGCCAGCCACTCCTCGAACGCGGCGCCGTCCGCGAAGGCGAGGACCTCGACCCCGTCGATCTCGTCCATGCGGCCGAGGCTATCTCCCGCCCCCGCGTGCTGCGGGAGGTCGGCCGGGATGGGCGCTCAGTCGCCGTCCGCGGCGAACGGGCCCTCGTCGGCGAACCGGCGCAGCTGTTCGGCGAACGCCCTGGCGTCGGCCTGCGGCCACGAGGCGAGGGAGTCCTCGATGGCCGCCGCCAGTCGCTGCCGGGTGGCCGACACCGTGGCCGCGCCCTCGTCGGTGAGGGCGAGCAGGGTGGCGCGGCCGTCGGCCGGGTCCGGTTGGCGCTGCAACAGGGCGGCGCGTTCCAGTCGGTCGGCGCGCCGGGTGACGGTCGTTCGGTCCAGCCCGATCTCGCGGCCGAGGTCGGCGGCGCTGCAGGGGCCGGTCCGGGCGAGGCCGCTGAGGACGGGATAGGTGAGCTCGTCGACCGCCTCGCCCAGGCCCTCGGTGAGGCGGGTGTAGAGGCGGGCGCGGGTGCTGCGCCGCAGGAGCAGCCCCAGTGCATCGGCGATGTCGTGTCCGGGCGTGTTCGTCACCCCTTCAGATTAGCGTGCGCCGCGCACGCTTCTCCTGCTACAGTCGGAAGCGTGCTCAAGGCACGCACTTTCACCGCCGTCGCTCACGGCGAGTGCTCCCTGCGAACCGGAGGATTCCCGATGAACCGCACCGACATCACCGCCGCCCTCACCGACCTGCTCCTCACCCCGGGCCTCGACCTGGACGAGGCCGCCGACCGGCACTTCGCCCCCGACTACCGCCAGCGCACCGACGGCCGGTGGGACGACCGGACGGAGTTCCTCGCCCACATGGCCCACCTGCGCACCGTGGTGGCGGGCGGCTCCGTCGAGGTGCACGACGAACTCGTGAACGGCGACCGCTACGCCGACCGCCACACCGTGCAGGTGACCAAGACCGATGGATCCACCGTCCGTATGGAGGTCTACCTCTTCGCCGAGTTCGCCCCCGACGGGCGCTTCCGTCGGATCGAGGAGACCACCCTCCTGCTGGAGGGCGCCGAGGGCGACCGGAACCTCGGCAGTGCGCGCTGAAGGCCACCCCGTGCGAACCGCCGGCCGCGTCCCGGGGCCTGTCGGGGCGGCCTCACCCGGCCGCTCGGCCCGGGGTGGGCAGCAGGCGGTGGGCCCGGCCCTCGGCGACGACCCGGACGGCGGCAACGCCGGGCAGTGCTCCGCGTACGCCGCCGACCGGATCGGCGTCATCCCGGCCCGTGCGGCGGAGCGCGGCGAGCGGGCACCGGGCACCGAGGGGGTGCCCGCTCGCCGTGGTCGCCCCGATGGTGTACCGGATCCTCTTCCGGCCCGGCCGCCTGGACGCCGGCCACGCGCGCACCCTGGTCGCCGCGCTGCTCGCCGGGCCGCACTGAGCAACGTCCGGTCGGCAGCCGGCTATGCCGACACGGCTGTCAGCGACCGAACTTCGCCCTGGCGGCGGGGGTCACCGGGGTGAACAGGTTGACCAGGTTGCCGTCCGGGTCGCGCAGGATCAGCGACCGGTTGCCCCAGGGCATCGTGGTCGGCGCGTTCACGAACCCCTCCACCTGCCCGCTCAGTTCCGCGTACAGCCCGTCGACGTCCTCGACGAGGAACTCGACGATGGCGCTGCGGTTGGCGCCGGCCTCGGCGGCGCCCGGCGCGAACAGCGGTACGGTCCGGGTGCTCGCGATCGCCAGCGTGGCGGGCCCGATGGCGAGTTCGGCGAAGTTCTCGTTGCCCCAGGAGGCGGTCGCGCCGGTGACGCGCTCGTAGAAGCCGACCAGGCGTGCGACGTCCTCGGTGATGAGGCGGATCGAGACGAGGTTCATGGGGTTCTCCGTGGTGCTCGGTGGTGCTGCGGACGAGAGCCACGCTAGGACGGATACCGGACAGGTTCCGCCCGGTATCTGCGGGAGAATTCCCGGTATGTCGAAACCGACGTCCCGCGTCCTCGCCCTGCTGGAACTCCTCCAGGCGGGCGGGGTCCGCCCCCTGGCCGAACTGGCGGCCCGGCTGGAGGTGGACGAGCGCACCGTCCGCCGCTACATCGGGCACCTGGTCGAGCTGGAGATCCCGGTCGTCTCGGTGCGCGGCCGGTACGGCGGCTACCGGCTCGCGCCCGGGTACCGGATGCCCCCGCTGATGCTCACCGACGACGAGGCCGTGGCCGTGGTGCTGGGGCTGGTCGCCGGCCGGCACGCCGGGTCCGCCGGACCGGCCGGCACGGCAGCCGAGACCGCCCTGGCCAAGATCCGCCGCGTCCTTCCCCGGCGCTTGGCCGACCGGCTGGACGCCGTCCTCGGATCGCTCGCGTTCACCGCGGGCCCGAACAACGCCGGTACCCCGGACGGCACCGGCGCCCCGGGCGGCGGCGAGGTGGACAACGCCGTCCTGCTCTCCCTGGCCGATGCCGTCCGCCACCGCACACCGGTCGAGATCGCCCATACGGCCGCCGACGGCCGGCGCAGCGTCCGGACGGTCCATCCGTACGGCCTGGTCGTCCACTCCGGCCGGTGGTACGTGACGGGGCTGGACCCCGCGGTGGGGGAGGAGCGCACCTTCCGGCTGGACCGCATCACGGACGCGAGGAGCCGCCCCGGCACCTTCGAGCCGCCCGCCGGCCCCGATCCGGCGGAGCGCCTGGTGGCCGGCTTCGCCGCGGCGGCTTACCGGCACCGGGTGGTCCTGCGGATGCAGGCGGCCCCCGAGCAGATCCGGACCCGGCTCCCCGCCACCGTTGCGACCGTGGAGGAGCTCACCGAGGACACGGAGGCCGTCGGCGAGGGGAGTTGGTGCCGCGTCGAGCTCCGCGCCGAGCACCTGGACTGGCTCCCGGCCGTACTCGCCGCACTCGACCGGCCGTTCGTGATCGAGGAGCCGGACGAGCTGCGCGACCTGGTCCGCGGACTTGCCCGGCGGCTGGCGGGGGCCCCCCCCCCCGCCCGGGCGCCCGCCCCCCTCGGGCCTCCGGTGCGGCTCCACGACGGTGTCGATGCCGTGGTCGGCGATGATCCGGGCGACGGCCGGGCGGCGCAGGTCGACCTGGGC
>NZ_JBHWBW010000450.1:0-6451 GCF_042735675.1 Kitasatospora sp. NPDC059571 | reverse complement strand
CCCGGGATCCGGGTGCGGCCCTCCGCCGTGTGCTCCGCCGTACCGTCAGTCGTTCGGGACGGTCGCGTACTTGGGGGTGCCGTCGGCCATCTGCCGCAGGGCGTCCTTGCGGTCGCGCTTGGAGAGGCGGTCGATGTACAGGTAGCCGTACAGGTGGTCGGTCTCGTGCTGGAGGCAGCGGGCGAAGAAGCCGGTGCCCTCGACGCGGATCGGGTTGCCGTGCTTGTCCTGGCCGGTCACCGCGGCGTAGTCGGGCCGGGCGAGGTCCTGGTACGCGGTGGGGACGGAGAGGCAGCCCTCCGGGGAGTCGTCCAGGGTGCGGCGGCCGGCCGGCAGCTCCTCCAGGACGGGGTTGACCACGTGGCCGATGTGGCGCACGCCCTCGTCGTCCGGGCAGTCGTAGACGAAGACCTTCAGGTCGACACCGATCTGATTGGCCGCCAGGCCGACGCCCTCGGCCGCGTACATCGAGACGAACATGTCGTCGACGAGCGCGGCGAGGTCCGCGTCGAAGGCGGTGACGTCACGGCACTCGTGGTGCAGGACGGGGTTGCCGACCACCGTGATCGGGCGGGCGGTGCCCTTCGAGAGGTCGGGCTCCTCGCCCACGACCTTCGGCTCCGGGGTCTCGTCCAGCTCGTCGTGGTCGTGCGCGTGCTCGTCGGCCATGCTTCAGTTCCGCTTCCGTGGATGCGTCCGGTGGATGGGTCAAGGGTACGGCCCCGCGAGGCCCCGCGTCCCTTACGGGGAGCGGCTCAGCAGACCTCTTCGAGGTCGCGGTAGGCGCGGGTGGCGGGCGAGGCGGCGACCCAGCGGTCCAGCAGGGCGCGCACCAGCGCGGCCGGCGCCGCGATCCCGCACTCCCGCTCGACGAGCCAGGACATCCCGGCGCTGCCCTGGCTGAGGTGGCTCAGGTGGCCGGGGTGCAGCGGGTCGCCGTCGTCGTGCGGGTCGTGGTGGGCGGTGTGGCCGTCGTCGATGGCCATCCGGCTCTCCGAGCAGGCCCGGCAGAGCAGCCGCACCGAGGCCGTCCAGTCCTCGGCGGCGTAGCCCGCGTCGGCGACCAGGCGCTCCAGGGCGTCGCGGTCACCGGCGGTGGCGGCCTGCAGCAGCACCACGAAGGTCGGCACCGGCGAGGGCGCCCACAGCTCGATCTCGTCGAAGACCGGGTAGGCGACGCCGTCGGCGACCCGTTCGCCGTGCGGGGCGCCGTCGTGCAGCACCACCTCGCCCCAGCGTCTGCCGGAGGACGGCAGCGGGATGGACAGCACCTCGATCCGGGCCGGGTCCAGCCGGCGGCCCCAGACCACCTCGGACTCGCCGTCCGGGGACAGCCGCACCGGGGTGGTGCCGAGGTCGAGCTCGACCGGCCCGTCGGCGACCGCGCCGCCGGGCAGTCGCAGCCCGTAGGCCTGCCAGGCGCGCCGGGCCAGCGGCCAGTCCTGGAGGGCGGTGGCGGTGATGCCGAGGTTCCACCAGTCCGGGGCGCCCTGCTCGCGCTCCAGCAGGGCCACGGCCCGCAGGCCGGCGCTGCGGGCCTGCTCCCAGTCGCGGCGGAACTTGTGCAGCAGGGCGAGGTTGAACCAGGAGTCGGAGAGCCAGGGCTCCAGGTCCGCCGCCATGACCAGCAGTGCACCGGCGTCCTCGAAGCGGCCGTCGCCGATGAGCGTGAAGGCGCGGTCGGTCGTCTGCCGCCAGGTGGCCGACGGCCGGTGCCGTGCGCGGTGGAAGATCCTCACGTTCCGTCCCTGCCGTTGTCGTCCGCCGGTACTCGGCACCTGAGCCGAGGCCGGCTGCTGCATCGGGAACGATCCGGGGCGACTGGTGCCCTCGCCTCCGGTGTTCCACGCTACGACCGCATCCAACCACGCATGCGGTGACCCGCGCTCCCTGCACGGCGGTTCATCCCGGTACGCGGGCCCGACGGCCGACCCTGGCCAGTGCGTCCAGCACCAGGGGGTCGAAGGCGCGGCCGCGGGCCAGCCGCAGCCGCTCCAGGGCCTCCAGGCGGGCCGCCGCCTCCGAGAGGCCGCAGGCGCGACCGGAGGTCAGCAGGTCGTCGTGGGCGTTGGCGACCCGGATGATGCGCGCGGCCAGCGGCAGGGTGCGGTCGGCGGTGCCGTCCGGGAGCCGGTGCGGGTCGGCGCTCCGGGCGACCTGCCGGCCCACCCGGGCCGGTACGCCGGTGCGCAGGATCACCTCGCTGCCGAGCCGGGCGATCCGCTGCTGCTCGGCGGCCGGCAGCGGTGCGGTGGCGCCCCCCGGGACGGGCTCGACCAGGGAGAGCTGACCGATGTCGTGCATCAGTGCTGCGTACTCCAACAGGGCGAGGTCGCGGGTGCCCAGGCCGAGTTCCCGGCCGAGCGCGCAGGCGGTGTCGGCGACCCGGCGGGCATGCCCCGGTGGGGTGTAGCCGGCCACCTCGGTGGCCCGGGCAAGGGCCTCGATGGTCTGCCCGGTGGTGGCCCGGATCGCCGCGGCCCGCCGGAACGAGGCCTGGGCGAGCAGCAGCGGGGTGCAGAACAGCGGCAGCGCCCAGAGCCCGACCTCGCCCGCGAGCAGGCTGACCAGGATGCCGGTGGCGGCGATCGCCGAGCCGATGCCGAGCAGCGAGCGCAGCTCGTCCTCCAGCGCCGCGGTGTAGCGCAGGCCGGCCCGGGCGGCGTGCAGGACGGCGGCGACGACGGCGTCGCAGAGCGCGGTGAGGGCGCCCACGCCGCTGAGCAGCACGCCGTACCAGGGCCCGGCGAGCGGGGCCCGGTCGAGCGCGCCGCTGCCGTAGAGCGGCTGGAAGAGCAGGGCGGCGAAGGCGACCGTGAGCAGCCGCCGGGAGGCGGTGTCGGCCCGGGCGGCGTCGGGCCGCAGCCGGGCGCGGACCTGCGGCAGGGCCAGCGGGAGCAGGCCGGCCAGGGTGCCCAGCCCGGTGACCGCGACGACCTGGAGGACGCCGTGCGAGGTGGGCAGGCCGTGCAGCGGGCCGAGCAGGGCGTAGGCGAGGGCCGCGGCGGTGCCGAGCGGGGCGTGCTCGCGGTCGCCCGGCAGGGAGACCCGGGCCCATTCGCCGGCCGCGACCACGGCGCCGAAGGCGAGCGCCGCCCGGGGCTGCACCACGCCGCGGGCGGCGAGGTGCAGGAGGGCCGTGCCGAGCAGGACGGCGGCGGCTCCGTGGACGGCGGCCGGTCCGATCCGGCTGCCGTTCGCGAACCGTCTCACGGTGTCCCGCCGGCGGGGATCCGCTGCTCCGGGGCGGCCGGCCGGGCGGGCTCGGGGACGCCGAGCGGGATGTCGGGGACCTCGCCGTCCCAGCCGCCGGGGGGCGGCGGCTCGGGCTGCCAGCCGTGCTCGGCGACGGCGGCGACCAGGGCGCCGACCATGGCCGGGTCGAACTGGCTGCCGGCGCAGCGCTGGAGCTCGGTCACGGCCTCGGCGACCGGCCGGCCGCGGCGGTAGGAGCGGGTGGAGGTCATCGAGTCGAAGGCGTCGGCGACCGAGATGATCCGGGCGAACTCGGGGATCCGGTCGCCGGCCAGGCCGCCGGGGTAGCCGCGGCCGTCGAGGCGTTCGTGGTGGTGCAGGATGCCCTCGCGGGCCTCGCCGAGGAAGGCGAGCTCGCGGACGAGTTCGTGGCCGAAGACGGGGTGGACCTCGACCGCGCGGCGCTCGTCCTCGGTGAGCGGTCCGTTGCGGCGCAGCAGTTCGGTGGCGACCCCGAGCTTGCCGACGTCGTGCAGGGTGCCCGCGAAGTGCAGGGTGCGGATGCGCTCCTCGGCCATGCCGAGCTGGCGGGCGATCAGCACCGAGGCGCGGCCGACCCGTTCGCTGTGGCCACGGGTGTAGGCGTCCTTGATCTCGACGGCCTGGACGAGGGCGCGCACGGTGGCCTGGTGGGCGTTGGCCTCGCGGTGGCCCTGGGCGAACATCCAGGCGGAGATGGAGAGCGGGAGCAGGGCGAGCACGGCCGCGAAGGCGCCGTACGGGCCGCGCCACAGGACCGCGACCATCAGGCCGCCGGCGCCGTGCACCAGGGCGGGCAGCACCACGGCGCCGGTGGCGCGGGCGAGGGCGGCGGGCCGGGCGCGGCCGGCCCGGGCGCGGCGGGGCCGGCCGGTGCGGTCGAGCCGCCGCATGGCGCCCACCAGGACGGCGTTGACCAGGCAGAACACCGCGACGGCGGCGAGGGCGCCGAGCACCGCGGCGGGGAAATGGGTGCCCAGCAGCTGGTGCGGGCCGCCGAGCGAGCGGTAGACCGCGGCGGCGGCGAAGGCGGCGAGGGCGAGCTGGGCGGCGTTCCACAGCGGGCGCAGCCGGTGCGGGGCGCCGGCACCGGCGCCGAGTGCGCCGGGGACGGCGACCAGGGCGGCCGCGGCGGGGGGCAGCAGCAGCACCCCGGCGAACAGGACGGGGAAGAAGCCGCGTCCGGGCAGGGCCCGGGCGGGGCGCGGGGCGGGCCGCGGCGGGCGGCGCAGCAGGGTGCGGACGAGCCGGGCGCACGGGGTGGGCAGGCCGACGGCGAGGGATTCGGCGCAGGCGTGCAGGAAGGCGAGGAGGGCGAGCCGGGGCCAGTCGACCGCTCCGCCGAGCGGGCCGCCGACCGGGACGGCGAGCGGGGTGAGGCAGAGGGCGGCGGCGACCAGCACCGCGGCGGCGTACCGGGCCGCGGCGCCCGTCAGGGCCTCGTGATCCCGCTGGCTGACGATGGTGGCCTCCCCGGCCGGTACCGGGCCCGTCCCGTTCCGTTCGGCGGGCCAGTGAGGAGAATAGGGGTCAGTCGGCGGGCTGCGGCGCACGATCGCGCAATGGCGCAGTCGGCGCAGCATCAGCTCACCCGAACGAGTGAAACGTTCCGTCGCGCGGAACCGCGAGTGCGCCGGGTGGCGCGGTGCAGCGGCCCGATCCCGAAGCGGACCTTAAGAGATGGCCAAGAGGCAGCCGGGGGCCTTGACCCCCGCAATTGGTCCAGTCCACCTTGTTCACTACCCCGTCCGGAAGGGGCCGCGTCCGCACCCACGGCCGCGGTGCTCCGCTGCTCGACCGCGCCCGCGCACAGGCGGGCACCGTCCCGCCCGTCCGCCCCGCGGACGGCTCCCCCGCACTTCGTCCCGGAGAGGTCCCCCATGGAACGTGCCACGACTGACTCCCCCGCGCCCGGGCGGCACCGCCGCCGGCGCGGCACGGCCGCCGCGGCCGCCGTCGCCGCCCTCGGCCTGCTGGCCGGCGGCGCGACCATTGCGCTCAGCAGCGGTGACGCGCTTGCCGCCACCGATGCCCTCGGCTCCAACTGGTACGCGTCGGCGCCCTATCTGATGCCCGAGGACAACTCTCCGCCGGACCCGGCGGCGGTGATGGACGCCACCGGCCAGAAGGCCTTCCAGCTGGCGTTCATCCTCGACTCGGGCGGCTGCAACCCGGCCTGGGGCGGCACCTCGTCGATCGACACCGACACCGCGATGCCCGCGGTGATCCAGAAGATCCGGGCCAAGGGCGGCGACGTCTCGGTCTCGGTCGGCGGCTACGGCGGCAACAAGCTGGGCCAGGGCTGCGGCACGCCGGAGGCGACCGCGGCGGGCTACCAGAAGGTCATCACCAAGTACGGCCTGAAGGCGATCGACTTCGACCTGGAGGAGCCGGAGTACGAGAACACCGCGGCGATCCACAACGAGATCGGCGCGGCGCGGATCCTCCAGCAGAACAACCCGGGCCTGTACATCTCGATCACCACGGCCGGCACGACCTCGGGCACCGGCTGGTTCGGCACCCAGATGCTGAACGAGGCCAAGTCGCAGGGCTTCACGCCGAACAACTTCTCGATCATGCCGTTCGACGGCGGCTTCAACGGCGCGGCCTCGCAGACCGACGCGCTGGTGAAGTTCAACCAGATCCTGCAGACCACGTTCGGCTGGAACGAGGCCACTGCGTACGCCCACGAGGGCGTCTCGATGATGAACGGCCGCACCGACGCCGCCGAGTACTTCAAGCAGGCCGACTTCCAGGCCGTGCTGGACTTCGCGACGGCGCACAAGCTGGCCCGCTACACCTTCTGGTCCGTCAACCGGGACCGGCAGTGCGCCGGGACGGTCGACCCGGGCCTGTCCGGCGCCTGTTCGAGCGTGGCGCAGAGCGACTGGGACTTCACCAAGTACACGGTGAAGTTCGCCGGCGCGACCCCGCCCACCAAGCCGCCGACGAGCACCCCGCCGACCAGCTCCTCGCCCACCGCCCCGGGCGGCACCTGCACCGACCCGGCGTGGAGCGCCACGACCACCTACGTCGCGAACAACAAGGTCTCGTACCAGGGCCACAAGTACCACGCCAAGTGGTGGACCCTGAACGAGGTGCCGACCGCCAGCGGCCAGTGGGGCGTCTGGGCCGACGACGGCCCGTGCTGACCGGCTCCGCACCGCCGCGATGACGGACGTGGGGGGGGGGGGGGGGGGGGCGCCGCGGCGCGCGC
>NZ_JBHWBW010000449.1:0-6464 GCF_042735675.1 Kitasatospora sp. NPDC059571 | reverse complement strand
CTCGGATCCCGCGGCGAGGCCCATCAGCTGGCGGGCCGGCTGGAAGACGCCATGGCCGACTTCACCGCCGCTCTCACCATCGATCCTGATTACGCTTGGGCACTCGCACAACGCGGCGAAGCCCACCGACTGGCGGGCCGACACGAGGACGCCGTCACCGACCTCACCGCCGCTCTCACCATCAACCCTGATTACGCCTGGGCACTCGGATCCCGCGGCGAGGCCCATCAGCTGGCGGGCCGGCTGGAAGACGCCATGGCCGACTTCACCGCCGCTCTCACCATCGATCCTGATTACGCCTGGGTACTCGAACGACGCGGCCAGGTCCATGGGCAGGCGGGCCGACATGAGGATGCAGTCACCGACTTCACCGCCGCCCTCGCCATCAACTCCGACAACGCTTGGGCACTCGCACAACGCGGCCAGGCCCACCGATTGGTCGGCCGCTTAGAGAACGCCATCGCCGACTTCACCGCCGCCCTCACCATCGATCCCGACTACGCCTGGGCGCTCACACTACGTGGCCAGGTCCATGGGCAGGCGGGCCGGCTGGAAGACGCCATCGCCGACTTCACCGCCGCCCTCACCATCGATCCCGACTACGCCTGGGCACTCGCACAACGCGGCCAGGCCCACCAGCTGGCGGGCCGGCTGGAAGACGCCATCGCCGACTTCACCGCCGCCCTCACCATCGATCCCGACTACGCCTGGGCACTCGCACAACGCGGCGAAGCCCACCGACTGGCAGGCCGACACGAGGACGCCGTCACCGACTTCAGGGCCGCCATCACTCTTGAACCCGAGAATGTGAGCTTCCGGTCCTCCCTCGCTGCGGCATGGCGTAGCAGTGGGCAGCTCCAGACTGCACGGACCGTTCTGACCGATGCCGCACGGCTGAGGGATACGGACTCAGATCTGTTGTTTGAAGAAGCCATGCTGCAGTTGCTTGAGGTCGGGTACGCCCAAGCTATAGCGGCCTGGAACGCGTTCTTGGAGGCTCCCTACGACGACCCCGATGACGCAGTTGAGCTAGCTGCAAGGACTCTCTTCCATGGACTGGTCGTCCGGGACACTCCGGCGGATACCTTGATCAATGCCTTCCTGGCTTCGAGTAGCAACCTGACAGTACTTGCTGTCGTCCGCATGTACTTGGCGGAGCTGGCGCGGCTAGAACTCCCGGTAGGGGCCCGAGCCGAGGAGGCGCTCCGCCTGCTTGCGTAGGGACCAGAATGCGACGTGCGCTGTAAAGAGCAACTCGAAACAGCATAGGATATCGAATTCCAGTTTGGACGCAGCGGGGCCCATGGCCCAGTCGCCGTCCCAGTCGCCCGTGTCTAACTTTGTTTAGCGCCATTCAGAGTCGCGCTTGCATCGACACCTGAATGGCGTCACTTGCGATGCCGTGACCTGGGACAGTCTCAGGCCCAAACCTCGGCGTCGTGCTCCTTCCAGATAGGGTTGAGCTTGTTCGGGTCGAAGGTCTTCTTGCCGCCGCCGGTCGGGTGGATGACTACGGCGATCAGACTCTCGGCGATGGCTGCTTGCCGCTGTTCCAGCGTGAACGCCTCGTCGTCCCACCGGGCCCGGAGATCGCCGACGGCGGCCATCCGGCGACCCCGGGCCGCCTCGTGCCACTGGCGCTCGTTGAGGAGTTTCCGTTCATCGGATTCGAGTTCCGAGAGCAGCGGGAAGTAGCGGGCACCGGAGATCTGGTCGGCCCGGTACTGCTGCCCGAGCTCTGCGATCTTGGTCCTGATGGTCTGGAGCGAGGCCTCCTTGTCCCAGGGCGGGAGCTCCTCGATCACCCGGAGGGAAGCGCGCTCGTGGTCCTGGATGACCAGCTCGGTGATGTATCGGTCGACCTCGGCGCCGAGCCTGGAGCATCCGCCGCAGCCGCCGTCCTGCTTGGACCGGCACCAGTAGACGTGGACCTTCTCGCCGCCGGGGCCCGGCCGCAGCCCGCCGCGCATCCGGGCCCCGCAGCCGCCGCAGCGCACGAACGGGGAGAGCAGGTACTTGGTGACGTGCCCCCGGCCGTCGCGCGGGTTGACCCGGGGGCCGTAGCTCTTCAGGTGGGGCTGGATCGCGTTGAACTCGTCCTCCGCGAGGATCGCGTCCCACTCACCCATGACCGGCCGGCCTGTCGAGTCGAACAGCACTTCGCCCATGTAGGTCCGCGCGCCGTAGAGCCGGGGGTTGGTGAGGATCTGTTCCAGCGTCCGGGTGATCCAGCGCTTCCCCGTGACGGTGACCTCGCCGCGCTGGTTCCACTCCGTCACGATGGTGCGCGGCTTCTTCTGCTGCTTCACCAGTTCGACGGCCTCGCGGATCAGCTTCACCTCGGGCTCGTTGAGGGTCTTCTTGTCCTCGTTCCAGCCGAAGTTCCGCTGGCCGCCCCCGGAGGTCCGCCCCTTCAACGCGGCCTTGCGCTTGCCGTTGGTGATCCGGCGCGAGGTGTTGCGGGATTCGAGGTTGCGCTGGTTGACCTCGTGTCGCGCCATGGCGATGCCGGCGTCCGTGGTGAGGTCGAGGAATCCGGTGATCGCCACGACGTAGACGCCGTAGCGCTCGACCAGGTCGATCAGGTCTTCGAGGTCGCGGGGGTCGCGCATGCCCCGGTCGATGTTCACGAGGGCGAGGGCGTTCGCGGCGCCTCGCCGCAGATCGCTCATGATCGAGTCCCACTCGGGGCGGACGACGCGGTAGGCGTGGGTGCCGTCGGGGAGCCGGACGCGCTTCTTCTTGAAGGCGGAGGTGTCGTTCTCGACGGCTTCCCGTCCGACCCGGCCGCCGACCGACCGCGCGTGCTCGCGCAGGTCCTCCATCTGGTTGGTGACCTGCTCCTCGGTGCCTTCGGAGTCCTCCGACTCGCGGGCGTAGAGGATCCAGACCAGCTGGTCGGGGTCGACGTCTAACTCGGTGCGGCCCCCGGAGCGCCGCGGTGTGATGGCCATGCATCCAGACTATGCCTAGGACGTTGTTGACTTCGATCACCAACGGCATCGGCTTCGGCTTCATCATGTTCTGCATCCTGCGCCTGGCCGCCGGCCGCGGCCGCTCGGTGCCGGTCGCGCTGTACGCCGTCGCCGCGGTCTTCGCCTTCTACTACCTGATGCCGGCACTCGGCCTGAGCTGACCCGCGTCCCCGGTCCGCGGATGCCCTCGCGGACCGCACAACGAGCCCTCCCCCGGCTTCCGGGGGAGGGCTCGTTGTTCGGGCGGCGCCCGCTCGGAATCCGGTGGGCTTCGTGCGGGCGTTTCGGGATGATCTCCGACGTGACAGAGGATGCGGGCGGTGGGCAGGAGCGCACCGAGGGCTGGAACGAGCGCCTGGGCTGGGTGTTCGGTCTGGTGGCCGACAACGCGGAGGAGCGCCTCGCTGCGCTCCGGCACCACACCGTCGTCAAGGGCCTGCTGCACGACGCGTGGGCCCGGTCCAACGAACTGTGGCACGTGACCAGGCCGCTGGGCCCCGACGAGCAGTACCGCGAGCCGGCGTTCGCGCGTGCCCGCGAAGCGGTGTCCGCGGCGGGTGGACGGGTACTGCCGGACGCCCTCTGGAAGCCGTACGGGACGAACGTCCGGACCTGGCCGGGGCTGCCGTACGCATTGCTGTTCCTGGAGTGGGAGGCCCGCTATCCACACGAGTGGACCGCTCATGCGAAGGCGTGGGGGGCCAAGGAATCCCTCCTGAGGCAGCTCTCCGTCGACGGCCACGACGAGGCGACCGTGCGGAAGCTCACCGATCTGGTCATGGTCGTCGTAGAGCGGCCGTACCGGTGCAAGGACCGC
Source organism: Kitasatospora sp. NPDC059571 (assembly GCF_042735675.1). Lineage (NCBI taxonomy): Bacteria > Bacillati > Actinomycetota > Actinomycetes > Kitasatosporales > Streptomycetaceae > Kitasatospora > Kitasatospora sp. NPDC059571. The sequence continues at coordinate 2,672 of NZ_JBHWBW010000449.1, read as the reverse complement.
GAGTACGTTCGCGTCGCCCGTGCCGTCGACAATCCCGGACTCCGCCGCAGGCTCGCGACGGCCGCGGCCTCCGACGACGCGTGGGCACGCACCCATGCCGAGTACGTGCTGTGGGTCCTCGACCGGCCCGGCATGCGGATCCGGCGCCGCACGTGGACGGACTGGCTGATCGGCTCGCTGCACGCGAAGGAGGCACAGGCGTAGGGGTGTCCTGGCGGCCACGTGCGTACGCATCCTTCGGCGAACCGGTGGGCTCGACCACCAGGATGGACGGCTCCGCCTCGATCGTCCGATCGGTCAGGTGCGCGCAGCGCCCCGTGCTCCAGGTAGGCGACTGCAGCGGTTGCGCGAGCAGCGCAGGCGGCGTGGACGCGCCGGGCCGGCCGCGGGGCGAGGTGGGCGTCCACCTGGGTGCGGAGCGGTCGTCCAGCGGCAGGGCCAAGGTGCCGCCGGGGATCCGGGCCATCCCCCGGGCGGGCGCGGCGGGCGGATGCGGGTCGGTCGTCGTCATGGCAACGACGGTGCATGAGGCGCGACGGGCCGCCCCGGCGACACGCCCGGGATGCGGATCCGCGGCCCTTCCCCGGGCCCGGCCGGGCGGTCGGGGAGCGGCGGCGCACGGCCGGCCCGGGGGGCGCATTCGTGTGTCCGTACGCCGTCGGCCGGGTGGCGGTAAGGAGGTGATCCCGGGGCGATTCGAGGGGTGGAACGCATGTTCGTGGCGGGTGTTGTGCAGGGCTGATGACCGGCCCCGATCAGCCATATTCCGTGTCCATGACCATGGTTGGATGACCTGACCCGGCCGTCGGCCGATCGGGGGGACCGACGCCCGCCGACGACCGGGACGGTGACACTGCGTACCGATCGGGTAACCCATCGGTTGCCGCACCGAACCCTGGGGGGACCATCCCGTACTGCTGACATGCCGTCGGAGGGCACCTTGCGCATCCTGCTGGTCGCCAGCGCGTTCAACAGCCTCACCCAGCGCGTCCACACCGAGCTCCGCGACCGCGGGCACACGGTCGCCGTCGAACTCGCGCTCGGCGACGATCCCGTCCGCGCCGCCGTCGCCCGGTTCGCGCCCGACCTGATCCTCGCGCCGATGCTCACCCGAGCCGTCCCGGAGGACGTCTGGACCCGGCACCCCGTCCTCATCGTCCACCCCGGGCCCAAGGGTGACCGCGGCCCCTCCTCGCTCGACTGGGCGATCCACGAGGGCGCCCGGGAGTGGGGCGTCACCGTCCTGCAGGCCGTCGCCGAGATGGACGCCGGGCCGATCTGGGCCTCCGTGCCGTTCCCCCTCAGGCCCTGCGGCAAGAGCGAGGCCTACCGCACCGAGGTCGCCGACGCCGCCCTGGAGGCCGTGCTGCTGGCCGTCGAACGGTTCGCCTCCGGGGTCTTCGAGCCCGAGCCGCTCGACTACGCCCGCCCCGACGTCCGCGGCCGCCTGCGGCCGTACCACACCCAGGAGTACCGGCGGATCGACTGGCCGGCCGACGACACCGCCACCGTGCTGCGCAAGCTGCGCTCCGCCGACTCCCAGCCGGGCGTCCTCGACGAGCTGTACGGGCGCGAGTTCTTCCTGCACGGCGGTCACCCGGAGGACCTGCTGCGCGGCGAGCCCGGCCGGATCATCGCCACCCGCGAGGGCGCGATCTGCCGGGCCACCGTGGACGGCGCCGTCTGGATCCCGCAGCTGCGCCCGCGCCGCACTCCCGGCGGCCCCGCCACCTTCAAGCTGCCGGCCGCCCTGGTGCTCGGCGACCTGCTGGCCGGGGTGCCGGAGTCACCGGTCGGCCCGGCCGAGGCGGGCGGCCGGATCACCTGGTCCGAGCTGCGCTACCGCGAGGAGCGCGGCGTCGGGTACCTCGAATTCGGCTTCCCGGCCGGGGCGATGAGCACCGGTCAGTGCCGCCGCCTGCTCGCCGCCTACCGGGCCGCCTGCGCCCGGCCGACCTCGGTGCTGGTGCTCGGCCCGCAGCGCGACTTCTTCTCCAACGGCATCCACCTCAACACCATCGAGGCGGCCGCCGACCCGGCGGAGGAGTCCTGGCTGAACATCAACGCGATGGACGACCTGGTCGAGGCCATCCTCACCACCACCGACAAGCTGACCGTCTCCGCGGTGGCGGGCAACGCCGCCGCCGGTGGCCTGATGCTCGCCATCGCCGCGGACGAGGTCTGGTGCCGGGCCTCCGCCGTCCTCAACCCGCACTACCGGCTGATGGGCCTGTACGGCTCCGAGTACTGGACGTACACCCTGCCGCGCCGGGTGGGCGCCGCCGAGGCCGGCCGGCTCACCGGCGCGGCCCTGCCGGTCGGCGCCCGCGAGGCGGAGGCGATCGGCCTGGTGGACGCCGTCCGCCCCGGCAGCGCCGGCGACTTCCGGGCCTGGGTGCGCGAGCGGGCCGCCCGGCTCGCCGCCTCGCCCGACCTCACCGCCCGGCTGCTGGAGAAGAAGCGCCGGCGGGCCGCCGACGAGGAGGAGAAGCCGCTGGCCGCCTACCGGGACGAGGAACTGGCCCACATGCGGCGCAACTTCCTCGACCCGGCCGAGCCCTACCACCGGCTGCGGCGCGACTTCGTCCACAAGGTCTGCCCCACGGCGACCCCGGAGCACCTGCGGGGCTGAGCCGGGAACGGCAACGGGCCGGGCCGCCCCTCGCATCGCG
>NZ_JBHWBW010000448.1:0-6487 GCF_042735675.1 Kitasatospora sp. NPDC059571 | reverse complement strand
GTGTCCAGGTGCGGCGCGCGCACCCCCGCGCCGCCCTGCGGGCGCGCCAGCCGAGGCCGTGCCGGTCGTGCCGGTCGTGCCGGCGGGCAGGGGGGCCGCCGCGCCCGGGATCACTGGTTGCGCAGGTCGCTGATGCGCTGGATCTTGCCGATCGAGCGCTTCAGGGTCTCGGGGTCGACGATCTCGATCCCGACGGTGACGCCGACGCCGTCCTTGACGCCCTTGGCGATCAGGGCGGCGGCCGCCTCCCGGTCCCCGGGGGTGGCGCCGGGGCGTGCCTCGACGCGCACGGTCATGTGGTCCATGCGGCCGCGGCGGGTCAGCTCCAGCTGGAAGTGCGGGGCGACACCGGGCGTGCGCAGCACGATCTCCTCGATCTGGCTGGGGAAGACGTTCACCCCGCGCAGGATGATCATGTCGTCGGAGCGTCCGGTGATCTTCTCCATCCGCCGGAAGGCCGGACGGGCGGTGCCGGGCAGCAGCCGGGTCAGGTCGCGGGTGCGGTAGCGGATGATCGGCAGCGCCTCCTTGGTGAGGGAGGTGAACACCAGCTCGCCGCTCTCCCCGTCGGCCAGGACCTCGGCGGTGATCGGGTCCACCACCTCCGGGTAGAAGTTGTCCTCCCAGATGTGCAGGCCGTCCTTGGTCTCGACGCACTCGGCGGAGACCCCGGGGCCGATGACCTCGGACAGGCCGTAGATGTCGACGGCGTGGATGTCGAGGCGGTCCTCGATCTCGCGGCGCATCTCCTCCGTCCACGGCTCGGCGCCGAAGATGCCGACCCGCAGCGAGGTGCTGCGCGGGTCGATGCCCTGGCGCTCGAACTCGTCGAGCAGAGTGAGCATGTAGGAGGGGGTGACCATGATGATCTCGGGCCGGAAGTCCTGGATGATCTGCACCTGACGGGCGGTCATGCCGCCCGAGGCGGGGATGACGGTGCAGCCGGCCCGCTCGGCGCCGTAGTGGGCGCCGAGGCCGCCGGTGAACAGGCCGTAGCCGTAGCTGACGTGGACCTTGTGGCCCGGGCGGCCGCCGGCGGCGCGGATCGAGCGGGCGACCATGTCCGCCCACATCGACAGGTCGTTCTCGGTGTAGCCGACGACGGTGGGGCGGCCGGTGGTGCCGCTGGAGGCGTGGACGCGGCGCACCTGGTCCATGGGGACGGCGAACATCCCGAAGGGGTAGGTGTCGCGCAGGTCGGACTTGGTGGTGAAGGGGAACCGCGCGAGGTCGTCCAGGCTCCGGCAGTCGTCGGGCTTGACCCCGGCCTCGTCGAACTTCTTGCGGTAGAGCTCGACGTTCTCGTACGCGTGCCGCAGGGTCGCCTGCAGACGGGTCAGCTGATGCTCCCGCAGCTCGTCCCGGCTCATCCGCTCGCCGGCGTCCAGGAGCTCCTCGGGGATCGGTGCTCCCAGGCGCGCGGAACGGGCCGTCGGGTTGCTGGTCATCGCATCTCCTCGGTGCTTCGGATGCTGCGGCTGCGGCCGCGGAACTCTGCAATCACCTCGTCGCCGCGCAGGACGGTCACGTCGTAGATGCCGCTGCGGCCGAACCGGGTGCGCTCGTGGGCGCGGGCCGTGAGCACGTCGCCCTCGTACGCCGGAGCGACGAAGGTGACCTCGGCCCCGGCCGCGACGGTGACGGGCCCGTGGCTGTTGCAGGCACAGGCGAACGCGGTGTCGGCGAACAGGAACAGGTAACCGCCGTGGGCGGTCCCGTGTCCGTTCACCATGGCCGGAGTCACGGTCATCCGGGCCACGGCCGTCCCGCGTCCGGTCTCCAGCAGCTCGATGCCGAGCCCCCGGGAGGCCTCGTCCGCGGCGAACATGGCCTCTGCGGGACCCGGTGTCGCATGGATGGGATGTGTCACAGTTTAGACCACCTTGTGAACCGACCGAACATTCGGTTACCTTGCGGCAAGGCCAAGTAGTTCAGTCGCCGACCGGCACTGTCAAGAGGTGGAACGGATGTCAGAGATCACCCCGGAGCGCCCCGATTTCTTCCTCCAGCACCGCGTACTCCTGGAACGGGCGGTCAGCGCCACCACGAGCCGCGAGCACTGGACGCCGTACCCGGAGTCGCCCAGCACCTCGATCTACGGTGCGGACGCCCCGGCCAACGGCGAGGCGGCCTTCCGGGCGCAGGTCGGTACGCCGTTCGAGCTGCCCGGGCACCCGGGCAGCGGCGAGGTGCCGGCCACCGAGACCTCGCCCTACGGCCTTCCGCTGGGCATCACCTACCCCCGCGTCACCCCGGACGAGGCGGTGGCTGCGGCGAAGGCCGCCACCGGCGCCTGGCGCGCCGCCGGCCCGGACACCCGCGCCGGGGTCGCCGCCGAGATCCTGGCCCGGCTGAACGCGGCGAGCTTCGAGATCGCGCACGCCGTCCAGCACACCACCGGACAGGCCTTCGTCATGGCCTTCCAGGCCGGCGGCCCGCACGCGCAGGACCGGGGCCTGGAGGCGGTCGCGTACGCCTGGGCCGAGCAGAAGCGGCACCCGGCGTCGGCGCGCTGGGCGAAGCCGCAGCGCAAGGGCGGCCCGCTGGCGCTGGACAAGACCTTCACCCCGGTCGGCCGCGGCGTGTCCCTGCTGATCGCCTGCAACACCTTCCCGACCTGGAACGGCTACCCCGGGCTGTTCGCCAGCCTGGTCACCGGCAATCCGGTGATCGTCAAGCCCCACCCGGCGGCGGTGCTCCCGCTCGCGATCACCGTGCGGACCGCCCGCGAGGTGCTGGCCGAGGCCGGGTTCGACCCGGACCTGGTGATCCTCGCCGCCGAGCGCCCCGAGGACCGCACGGCCGGGGCCCTGGCCCTCCACCCGGACGTCCGCATCATCGACTTCACCGGGTCCACCGAGTTCGGCGACTGGCTGGAGGCCAACGCCCGGCAGGCCGTCGTCCACACCGAGAAGGCCGGCCTGAACACGGTCGTGCTCGACTCCACCGACGACTACCGCGGACTGCTGGGCAACCTGGCCTTCTCGCTCTCCCTGTACAGCGGCCAGATGTGCACCACCCCGCAGAACCTGCTGATCCCCCGTCAGGGCATCGCCACCGACCAGGGGGCGAAGAGCGCCGACGAGTTCGCCGCCGACCTCGCCGCCGCACTGGACAAACTGCTCGGCGACCCGGCCCGGGCGGCCGGCACACTGGGCGCGATCGTGAACGACGGCGTCCTGAAGCGGCTGGAGCAGGCCGCGGGGCTCGGCCGCACCGCCCGGCCGTCGGCGCCGGTCGACCACCCGGAGTACCCGGAGGCGGTCGTCCGCACCCCGCTGGTGGTGCGCCTGGACGCCGAGGCGGACGGGGATGCCTACACCCGCGAGTGGTTCGGGCCGGTCTCCTTCGTCATCGGCACCGACTCGACCGAGCACAGCCTGGAGATCTTCCGCACCACGGTGCGCGAGCACGGCGCGCTCACCGCCGCGGTCCACTCCACCAGCGAGGCGGTGCTGGCCGCCGCCGAGGAGGCGGCCCTGGACGCCGGCGTCCACATCTCGGAGAACCTCACCGGCGGCGTGTTCGTCAACCAGTCCGCCGCCTTCAGCGACTTCCACGGCAGTGCCGCCAACCCGGCCGCCAGCGCCACCCTGTCCGACCCCGCATTCGTCACCGGCCGCTTCGCGACCCTCCAGTCGCGCCGGCCCGCTCCCGCCGAGGAGGCCGCCCGTGCCTGACGACGTCTACCTGATCGACGGGGCCCGCACCCCGCAGGGCCGCTACGGCGGTGCCCTGGCCTCGGTGCGCCCCGACGATCTGGCCGCCCTGGTCGTGGGCGAGGCCGTCCGGCGCGCCGGGATCCCCGCCGACGCCGTGGACGAGGTGATCCTCGGCGCCGCCAACCAGGCCGGCGAGGACAACCGCGACGTCGCCCGCATGGCCGTCCTGCTGGCCGGGCTGCCGCACACCGTCCCCGGCTACACCGTCAACCGGCTCTGCGCCTCCGGCCTCACCGCGGTCGCCTCCGCGGCCCAGGCGATCCGGGCCGGCGAGGCCGACCTGATCGTCGCCGGCGGTGTGGAGTCGATGACCCGCGCCCCCTGGGTGATGGAGAAGCCGGGCACTCCCTGGGCCAAGCCCGGCGAGGTGCACGACACCTCGCTCGGCTGGCGGTTCACCAACCCGCGCTTCACCGCCGCCGACCGGGCGGTGCCCGCCGGAGCCGGCCCCGAGACCACCAGGCTCACCCTGTCGATGGGCGAGACGGCCGAGGAGGTCGCCGCGCTGGACGGCATCACCCGGGCCGAGTCCGACGCGTTCGCGCTGCGCAGCCACCAGCGGGCCGTCGCGGCCCAGCAGGCGGGCCGCTTCGACGCCGAGATCGTGCCGGTGCCGGTGAAGGACGGCGAGGTCACCCGGGACGAGGGCCCGCGCCCCGCCACCACCCTGGAGAAGCTCGGCACGCTGCGGACGATCTTCCGCAAGGACGGCATCGTGACCGCGGGCTCCGCCTCGCCGCTCTCCGACGGCGCGGCCGCCCTGGTGGTGGCGAGCGCCGCGGCCGTGGAGCGGTACGGACTCACCCCGCGGGCCCGGATCGTCACCTCCGCCTCGGCCGGCGTCCAGCCCAACCTCATGGGCCTCGGCCCGGTGCCCGCCACCGAGAAGGCCCTCGCCCGGGCCGGATGGCAGACCGCCGACCTGGACGCGGTCGAGCTCAACGAGGCCTTCGCCGCCCAGGCCCTGGCCGTCGTCCGGCGCCTGAAGCTCGACGAGGAGAAGGTCAACGCCGACGGCGGCGCCATCGCGCTGGGCCACCCGCTGGGCTGCTCCGGCGCACGGATCCTGCTCACGCTGCTCGGACGGCTGGAGCGCGAGAACGGACGCCGAGGCCTCGCCACGCTGTGCGTGGGCGTGGGCCAGGGCGTCGCGATGCTGGTGGAGAGGGTATGACCGTGACGTACGAGACGCTGCTGGTCGAGGAGCGCGCCGACCGGGTCGTGGTGACCCTGCACCGCCCCGAGGCGCGGAACGCGATCAGCGGGCTGATGATCAGTGAACTGCACGCCGTCTGCGACCTGCTGGAGCGCGAGCCCCGGCTGCTGCTGCTCACCGGCCACGGCGGGGTGTTCGCCGGCGGCGCGGACATCGCGGAACTGCTGCAGCGGGGCCGGGACGAGGCCCTCCGGGGCATCAACAGCCGGCTGTTCGAGCGGGTGCGCAGGCTGCCGATGCCGACCGTGGCCGCCGTCGACGGCTGGGCGCTGGGCGGCGGCGCGGAACTGTCGTACGCCTGCGACATCCGCATCGCCGGGCCGGACGCCGTCTTCGGCAACCCCGAGCCCGGACTCGGCATCCTCGCCGCGGCCGGCGCCTGCTGGCGGCTGCCGGAGCTGGTCGGGGAGTCGATCGCCAAGCAGGTGCTGCTCGCCGGCCGCAACCTCGACGCCCGGGCGGCGCTCGCCGCGGGCCTGGTGATCGACGTCGTCCCGGCCGACAAGCTGCTGGACGAGGCCCACGCCCTGCTCGACCGCATGGCGCGCTCCTCGGCCACGGCGCTGCGCCTGACCAAGCTCGTCGTCGACAACCCGGGCGCGCACCCGGTGGCCGACGACCTGGCCCAGGCCGTGCTGTTCGAGGGACAGGACAAGAAGGACCGGATGACCCGCTTCCTGGAGAAGCGGGGCGCGGAGCAGAGGAGCAAGGCATGAGCAGCGCGCCCGGCATCGTCGGAGTGATCGGCGGCGGCACGATGGGAGCCGGCATCGCCCAGTCCTTCGCCGCCATCGGCTCGTCCGTCGTCGTGGTCGAGAGCAGCCCGGAGGCCGCCTCCGCCGCACTGGACCGGATCGCCTCCGGCCTGAAGCGGGCCGAGGAGCGCGGCAGGCTCGCCGAGCCGGCCGCGGACGTGCTCGCCCGGGTCACGGCCGCCACCTCGGTGGACGGCCTGCCCGCCGACGCCGACCTGGTCGTCGAGGCCGTCCCCGAGATCCCCGCCCTCAAGGCCGAGCTGCTCGCCGCGGCGGAGCAGGCCGTGGGGGAGCGGACGGTGCTGGCCAGCAACACCAGCTCGCTGTCGGTCACCGAGCTCGCCGCCGCGCTGGCCGCACCGGGCCGCTTCCTGGGCATGCACTTCTTCAACCCCGTGCCCGCCTCCGCGCTGGTCGAGCTGGTCGTCGCACCGGACACCGCCGACGAGACCGTGCAGGCCGCCCTGGGCTGGACGCACGCGCTCGGCAAGCAGGACGTGGTGGTCAAGGACTCCCCGGGCTTCGCCAGCAGCCGCCTCGGCCTCGTCCTCGGCCTGGAGGCGATCCGCATGGTCGAGGAGGGGGTCGCCGAGCCGGCGGCCATCGACGACGCCATGACCCTCGGCTACAAGCACCCGATGGGCCCGCTGCGCCTGACCGACCTGGTCGGCCTGGACGTCCGGCTGGCCATCGCCGAGTACCTGCACGCCACCCTCGGCGAGCGCTTCGCCCCGCCGCAGCTGCTGCGGGACAAGGTCGCCCGCGGCGAGCTCGGCCGCAAGACCGGCCAGGGC
>NZ_JBHWBW010000447.1:1076-6493 GCF_042735675.1 Kitasatospora sp. NPDC059571 | reverse complement strand
CTCTTCAACCCGCACCGGCCCGGGCCGGCGGCCGGTCCCGGGGCCGAGCGGCCGGCCGAGGAGCCGGCACCGGCCGCGGTCTGACCCGCCGTCGGGCCGCGCAGGGCCCGACGACCGCCGCGGCCCCCGGAGGTCTCCGGGGGTCGCGGCGCAGGTACGTCGGGTGCCGTCAGGCGTGGACCGGGGCCGCCTCGAACGCCCGGCTCGACGCGTCCTCCTGGGCGAGGCGGCGCAGCGAGGAGATCAGCGCGTCGCCGAGCACCGTGCCGACGACCGCGCCCTCCACCTTGGCGTCCAGCCCCTCCCGCCGGGAGATCAGGGCGAGCTCGACCACGGACAGCCGGGCCGCCGCGGCGGCGTACTCGTCCAGGGCGTCGAGCAGGTCGTCCTGGCCGAGGTCCCGCAGCGTCACCACCAGGTGGGCCAGTGCGCGCCGGGCCGGGTTGCAGGTCTCGACCTGCCAGCCCTGCCGGCGGACGAGGTCCGCGACGACCTGCTCGGCGGCCGCCCAGGCGGGGCCGTCCTCCTCGGGGACCTCCGGGGTGACGGCCCGGTGGGCCGTCCCCAGCACCTTGTGCAGGCCGAGGCCCGGCTCGTCGACGGCGTTCAGCACGTCGCGGGTGGCCGCCACCGAGAGCTTGCCGACGTCCACCATGGCCCGCACGAGCTTCAGCCGGCGCTCGTGCTCCTCGCCGTACTGGGCCTGGTTGGGGCTGGTCCGCTCCCCGCAGGGCAGCAGCCCCTCGCGCAGGTAGTACTTGATGGTGGGGATGGGGACTCCGGTCCGTCGGCTCAGCTCTCCGATACGCATCGCGTCCCTGCCTCCCGGGGTCGAGCGGCCCGCCGCGGTCCCCGGCCGGCCGATATGGATAGCATACGTCTCCAAAATGCCGCCGAACCGCGGAACGGCCGCACCCCGACCCCGTATACCGTGGTGGCGTGCTGGTACTCGACAACGCCCCGCTCGCCCCGCTCACCACGCTCCGGCTCGGCGGCCCCGCCCGCCGGCTGGTCACCGCCCGGACCGACGACGAGGTCGTCGCGGCCGTCCGCGCCGCCGACGCGGCCGGCGAGCCGCTGCTCGTCCTCGGCGGCGGCTCCAACCTGGTGATCTCCGACGCGGGCTTCGACGGCACCGTGGTGCGGATCGCCACCCGGGGCTTCGCCCTGGACGGCACCGACCTGGAACTGGCGGCCGGCGAGGTCTGGTCGGACGCGGTCGCCCGGACGGTCGGGGCCGGCCTGGCCGGCATCGAGTTCCTGGCCGGCATCCCCGGCTCGGCGGGCGCCACCCCGGTGCAGAACGTCGGCGCGTACGGGCAGGAGGTCGCCGAGACGATCACCGAGGTGGTCGCCTACGACCGGGCGGCGGGGGAGACGGTGACCCTCGCCAACGCCGACTGCGCCTTCTCCTACCGGCACAGCCGGTTCAAGGCCGACCCCGACCGCTACGTGGTGCTGCGGGTGCGCTTCCGCCTCGACGACGCGGCCGGGCAGTCCTCGCCGGTCCGGTACGCCGAGGTGGCCCGGAGCATGGGCGTCGCCAGCGGCGACCGGGTCGACCTGGCCAAGGCGCACGAGCAGGTGCTCGCGCTGCGGGCCGGCAAGGGCATGGTGCTGGACGCCGCGGACCACGACACCTGGTCGGCGGGCTCCTTCTTCACCAACCCGGTGCTCAGCGCGGAGCAGTACGCGGCGTTCGCGGCCCGGCTCGGCGACCGGACCGCGCCCGCCTTCCCGGCGCCGGACGGCTGCACCAAGACCTCGGCCGCCTGGCTGATCGACAACGCGGGCTTCGGCAAGGGCTACGGCAGCGGCCCGGCGACGCTCTCCACCAAGCACACCCTGGCGCTGACCAACCGCGGCGCGGCGACCACGGAGGACCTGCTGACGCTGGCCCGCGAGGTCCGCGACGGGGTCCGGGCGGCGTTCGGCGTGGAGCTGGTCAACGAGCCGGTGATGGTCGGCGTGGCGCTGTGACCGCCTGACCGGCCCGGCCCGTCAGGCGGCCAGCCAGGCGTCGATGTCGCCCAGCAGCTCCTTCTGCACCGTCTCCGGCGCCTGCGATCCGCGCACCGACTGCCGTGCCAGCTCGGCGAGTTCGGCGTCGGAGAAGCCGTGCACCTCGCGGGCCAGCAGATACTGCGCGGCCAGCCGGGAGCCGAACAGCAGCGGGTCGTCGGCGCCGAGCGCGAGCGGCACACCGGCGTCGAAGAGCCGCCGCAGCGGCACGTCCTCGGCGCGCTCGTAGACCCCGAGCGACACGTTGGAGGACGGGCAGACCTCGCAGGTCACCTGGCGGTCGGCGAGCCGCTGCAGCAGCCGCTCGTCCTCGGCTGCGCGCACGCCGTGCCCGATCCGGCCGGCCCCGAGGTCGTCCAGGCAGTCGCGGACGGACTCCGGGCCGGAGAGCTCGCCGCCGTGCGGGGCGGCCAGCAGCCCGCCCTTGCGGGCGATCTCGAAGGCCCGGTCGAAGTCCCGCGCGAGGCCGCGCCGCTCGTCGTTGGAGAGCCCGAAGCCGATCACGCCCCGGTCGGTGTAGCGGACGGCGAGCCGGGCCAGGGTCCGGGCGTCCATCGGCGACTTCATCCGGTTCGCCGCGACCACCACCCGCATGCCGACCCTGGTCGCCTCCGAGGCCTCCCGCACCGCGTCGAGGATCAGCTCCAGGGCCGGGATCAGCCCGCCGAGCCGGGGTGCGTACGAGGTGGGGTCGACCTGGATCTCCAGCCAGCGGGAGCCGTCGCGCACCTCGTCCTCGGCGGTCTCCCGGACCAGGCGGCGGATGTCCTGTTCGTCGCGGAGCACCGAGCGGGCAGTGTCGTACAGCCGCTGGAAGCGGAACCAGCCGCGCTCGTCGGTGGCCCGCAGTCTCGGCGGCTCGCCCGAGCTCAGCGCCTCCGGCAGTCGGACGCCGTGCCTGTCCGCGAGCTCCAGCAGGGTGGCCGGCCGCATCGAGCCGGTGAAGTGCAGGTGGAGGTGGGCCTTGGGGAGGTCGACGACACTGCGCGGAGCTGAAAGGCGTTCCATCCGCCGATCCTGCCGCATCGGGGGGCCGGACGGAAACCGCCCCCTGGAGATCCCTCGAAAGAATGAGTTTCGGGGGATGCCAGGGGGCGGTCCGGGCGTGTGGGGCGTCAGTCGCGGGCCTCGGCCAGCAGCTGCTGGATCCGGGTCACGCCCTCGACCAGGTCGTTGTCGCCGAGCGCGTACGACAGGCGCAGGTAGCCGGGGGTGCCGAAGGCCTCACCGGGGACGACGGCGACCTCGGCCTCGTCCAGGATCAGCGCGGCCAGCTCGGAGGAGGTCGCCGGGCGCCGGCCGCGGATCTCCTTGCCCAGCAGGGCCTTGACCGACGGGTAGACGTAGAAGGCGCCCTCGGGCTCCGGGCAGAGCACGCCGTCGATCTCGTTGAGCATCTTGACGATGGTGCGGCGGCGGCGGTCGAAGGCGACCTTCATCTCGTCCACGGCCGACAGGTCGCCGGCCACCGCGGCCAGCGCGGCGCGCTGCGACACGTTGGCGACGTTCGAGGTGGCGTGCGACTGGAGGTTGGCGGCGGCCTTCACCACGTCGGCCGGGGCGATCAGCCAGCCCACCCGCCAGCCGGTCATGGCGTAGGTCTTGGCCACGCCGTTGACCACGATGCACTTGTCGCGCAGCTCGGGCAGCACGGCCGGCAGCGAGGTGAACTCGGCGTCGCCGTACACCAGGTGCTCGTAGATCTCGTCGGTGAGCACCCACAGCCCGTGCTCGACGGCCCAGCGGCCGATCGCCTCGGTCTCCTCGCGGGTGTAGACCGCGCCGGTCGGGTTGGACGGCGAGACGAAGAGCACCACCTTGGTGTTCTCGGTGCGCGCGGCCTCCAGCTGCTCGACCGAGGCCTTGTAGCCGGTGGTCTCGTCGGTGACGACCTCCACCGGCACACCGCCGGCCAGCTGGATCGACTCCGGGTAGGTGGTCCAGTACGGCGCCGGCACGATGACCTCGTCGCCCGGGTCGAGGATGGCGGCGAAGGCCTCGTAGATGGCCTGCTTGCCGCCGTTGGTGACGAGCACCTGGGAGGCGTCCACCTCGTAGCCCGAGTCGCGCAGGGTCTTCGCGGCGATCGCGGCCTTCAGCTCGGGCAGGCCGCCGGCCGGCGTGTAGCGGTGGTTCTTCGGGTCCTGGCAGGCGGCGACGGCGGCCTCGACGATGTAGCCGGGGGTCGGGAAGTCGGGCTCGCCCGCACCGAAGCCGATGACGGGACGGCCGGCCGCCTTGAGGGCCTTGGCCTTGGCGTCCACGGCGAGGGTGGCGGACTCCGCGATGGCGCCGATCCGGGCGGACACCCGGCGGTCGGCAGGACGGACGTTGGCGGGGGTGGAAGCGCTCATGCCTGCATCGTCCCAGAGAGCACCCGGCCCGGGCACCGCGGTTTCAGCATGCGTACGGCCCGGTCCACGATGCGTACCCGTGCGGTCGGGTTCGGCCCGTGCACCGCCGTCCGGGGAACGAGGTTCGACCAAACGCTCAAGAACCCGTACACTCAACGCTCGATGGCCCCCGAAGTACGGCTCCACCGCAGCGTTCATCACGCAGCGGCCCGGATGCGGTAGGTTGGGGGTCGCTGCGGGGCCGCGAGGCACCGTAGGGCACTAGCTCAATTGGTAGAGCACCGGTCTCCAAAACCGGCGGTTGGGGGTTCGAGTCCCTCGTGCCCTGCTGCTTGATCCGTACCGAGCCCGTTCGCTCCGCAGAGCGAGCGGGCTTGATGCGGAGAGGGCCCCATCCAAGCACTGCTTTCGCCGGAACGCTCGTGCCCGCCGGGCACGCTCGCTCGGCAGGACCCGGATTCAGGTGAGGACGAGTGACGGAGACCACGGGCTCCACCGCGACGCCTGAGAGCGGCAACCCCGAGGGTGCCGACGGCGTTGCCGCCACGCCTGACGAGAAGGCGCTCTCCCGGCGCGACCGCAAGCGGGCGCGCAAGTCGGAGGGCGGCGACCGCAAGTCGGGCAAGCGCGCCAAGAAGGGCCTCTTCGCCCGCATCGCGATCTTCTACAGGCAGATCATCGCCGAGCTCCGCAAGGTCGTCTGGCCGAGCCGCAGCGAGCTGATCCAGTACACCACCGTGGTCGTCGTCTTCGTCGTCGCGATCATGCTCGTCGTGTACGGCCTCGACACCGGCTTCGCCAAGCTCAGCCTGTGGATCTTCGGCTGACCTCAGGTCGCTGACCGGCGGCACGCTGGGCCGCCGCGCCCGGCCCGCCGCCTGGCCTCCGCTGCCGCCGGGACGCCGCGTCCGGGTACCCCGCCCGCCCCTCCGCCGCCGACGGACACCGGCCCGCCCGCACCCTGTCGCGTATACACCTCTGACGCGGCCGACGACACTGGCAGTGCCGATATCGTTTGTCTCCTTATCAAGAAAAAGGGTG
>NZ_JBHWBW010000447.1:0-1066 GCF_042735675.1 Kitasatospora sp. NPDC059571 | reverse complement strand
GCGCCGCAGCCCGCCCCCCCCGCCCCGGGGGCGCGCGACCGGTCCGGCTTTCCGCGCCGACCGGGCGGGCCAGCTACCGTTGACTCGGTACTGTTGAGGTATCCGTTCATTTCCCAGGAAAGAAGCAGCGCCCGTGTCTGAGTCCCCCCTGTACGACGCCGACGAGACCGTCACTGAGGCGGATGTCGCGGCCGAGGCTGCCGACGCCGAGGCTGCGGAGCAGATCTTCGACGCCGCGGACGCCGACGAGGACGAGGTCGTGGCTGCGGACGAGGACGAGGCGGGCACGCCGGCCGAGGCCGCCGCGCTGCACGAGGTCTCCGACGCCGAGGCCGCCGCCGAGGAGGCCGTCGAGGCCGAGGTCGAGGCCGCCGACGAGGCGGAGAGCGACCCGGTGGCCGAGTTCCGCGAGAAGCTCCGCCTCGCGCCCGGCGAGTGGTACGTCATCCACACCTACGCCGGCTACGAGAACCGCGTGAAGCAGAACCTGGAGCAGCGCTCCGTCTCGCTGAACGTCGAGGACCGCATCTTCGAGTCGGCCGTGCCGCAGGAAGAGGTCGTCCAGATCAAGAACGGCGACCGCAAGACCATCCGCCAGAACAAGCTGCCCGGCTACGTCCTGGTCCGCATGGAGCTGGACGCCGAGTCCTGGGGCGTCGTCCGCAACACCCCGGGTGTCACCGGCTTCGTCGGCAACGCCTACGACCCGTACCCGCTGACGCTGGACGAGGTCGTCAAGATGCTCGCCCCCGACGTGGAGCGCGCCGCGGCCAAGGAGGCCGGCAAGGCGTCGCCCGTCCGCCCGGTCGAGGTCCAGGTGCTCGACTTCGAGGTCGGCGACTCGGTCACCGTCACCGACGGTCCGTTCGCCACCCTCCAGGCGACCATCAACGAGATCAACCCCGACTCGAAGAAGGTCAAGGGCCTGGTCGAGATCTTCGGCCGCGAGACCCCGGTCGAGCTGTCGTTCGACCAGATCCAGAAGAACTGATCCAGATCTTCGTCACCGGGGCGGGGCCGCGGCCCCCCCCCCGGGTCGTTTTTGCCCAGGGCCGGCTAAGGCGTT
>NZ_JBHWBW010000446.1:0-6501 GCF_042735675.1 Kitasatospora sp. NPDC059571 | reverse complement strand
TGTCCCTCTGCACGCCGCGCGAGAGCTCCCCCCGGGGCGCGGGTGGGGGGGGCGCCCCGTGGGCGCCGGGCGGGTGGGGGTGGGGGCCGGGGGCGCTCGGGGCCCGCACCGGCACTCCGCGGACGAGGTGCCCCGCGGGCCGTTCGGCGACGAAACAGGGCGAATCCCCCGGGTGGGCCGCGGTGTTGCACGACGGTGACGTCCGCCGGATCGTTCGGGGACGCGGCCTGGGAACACTCTTACCAGGAGCACGGCCGACGCCCCGTCATCGAGCGGGCAGGAGCGGACCGTGGCCCACCGCCACCAGCCGCACCGCATCAGGGGGACCGTCACATGTCCGCGATCAACCGCCGCCGCCGTTCGACCGCCGCCGCCACCGCTCTGGTCGCCGCCCTCACCGCCGGCGGCGTGCTCCTGCTGACCGCCTGCGACCCGAACGGCGCGAACGGCTCGGACGGCACGGCCGGGACCGCCGCCCCGACCGCCACGGCGCAGCCCGGCGGTGCCGCCACCGGCAAGCCGGGCGCCTCGCCGGCCCCCACCCGCACCCTGAACGGCACGGCGAACAGCCGGCTGACCATCAGCACCGGTACCAACAAGGTGGTGATGAACGGCACCGTGGTGGACTTCGGCACCGTCGTCCGGGACCTCTCCTGGTCGCCGGACGGACGCAAGGCCGCGTTCATCGACGGCTCCGGCAACCTGGTGGTGTCCAACCCGGACGGCACGGGCAAGGTGACCGTCGCCCGCAACCCCGGCGGCCAGACCTGGTCGCACCCGGCCTGGCAGGTCACCGGCGAGGACAAGGTCAACCACGTCGAGCCGCACAACAACATCTTCTTCGCGGTCGCCCAGGGCGGCGAGACCCGTCTGAAGGGCGTGTCGGCCACCGCGGTCAACGGGGTGCCCGAGGTGCTCGGCCTCGGCACCGAGCCCGACGTCCCGCCGCTGCCGCAGACCGGCAACGCCTGGCCCAACACCGGCGGCGACCACGGCAGCGCCGTGTACGCCAACGCCTCCACCGGTTCCGTCTACATCCGCGACGACTACCTGCGCCAGCAGGGCGGCAAGATCGCGGAGGGCTCGCAGCCCGCGCTGGCCCCGAACGCCGAGGAGGTCGTCTTCGTCCGGTCGGTGGCCGGCCACGACCACATCTTCACCGAGCGGCTGGACGGCAGCCAGGCCAAGGACCTCACCCCGAAGGCCACCACCGACTACACCGAGCCGGTCTGGTCGCCGGACGGCAGGACGCTGGCCGTGCGGACGCCCGAGGGCATCGCCACCCTGCCGGCCGACGGCTCGAAGGCCCCGGTCCTGGTCTCGACGTACGCGGGTCTGCCGGCCTACCGCGCGGGCAGCTGACCGCCGCCCGCCGAGCGGGCGATCTCCGCCCGCAGCTCCTCCAGGTGCACGTCGGCCTGCTCGTGCGGACGGAACTCCACCAGGTCGAGGAAGCGGAACAGCACCTGGTTCGCGGTGACCGCGTACTCGTACTCGGCGAAGCCGACCACGGCGCCGCTGCCGCCGCGGACGGCACCGCGCACGACGTGCGCGGTCGCCTCGTCCGGGGTCTCGGCGGACAGGCCGCGGCGGGCGTTCGGGCGGGCGAGGTAGGGGCAGACCATCGAGGCGTACAGCATGCAGGCCCGGTGGCCCGGGCCCTCGAGGGTCGGCGCCAGGTTGCGGTAGGGGCGGCCGGCCGCGAGCGCCTCGGCGATGGCCCCGGTCTCGGCCGGGCCGACGACCCGCCAGACCGGGCCGGCCGGCATCGGCGAGCCGCAGACCGAGCAGAGCCGGCCACGGGCGCAGTCCGCGCTGCGGGCGTGGTCGGTGAGGGCGAACCGCGGTTCGCCGTCCTCCCACGGGGTGATGGCCGGGACGGGGTAGCCGCGGGTGTCCCGCGGTCTGGCCCCGACCTCGGTCGGCATGGGAACGGTGTCGAAACGCACCGTCCATGCCTACCAGGCGCGGGAGGCCGGACACCACCGCCCGGGCGGTCCGGAGGGCCGCCACATGCATACCCGGTATGTGGACATCGGGCCCCGAGGCGTGCGAGGGTGGCCCGACGGAGTCGAACAGATCGGCCTGAAGCAGCATCACGTTCTGTCCCCGGCAAGAGAGCGAGCCCGTGCCAGCAGCCCCCGCCACCCGCAGAGCCTCCGCGCCCGGTCGGCGCAGTGCCAGGCGCAGTGAGCGACGCCGCCGCCAGGCCCGGCGGCGGCGCCTCACCGTCACCGTGCTCTGCTCGCTGGCGCTGCTCGGCGGTACGGCGTTCGTCGTGCTGCACGGCGGCAACGGCCAGGACGACGGCGGTGCCACCTCACAGGC
Source organism: Kitasatospora sp. NPDC059571 (assembly GCF_042735675.1). Classification (NCBI taxonomy): domain Bacteria; kingdom Bacillati; phylum Actinomycetota; class Actinomycetes; order Kitasatosporales; family Streptomycetaceae; genus Kitasatospora; species Kitasatospora sp. NPDC059571. The sequence goes on along the minus strand of NZ_JBHWBW010000446.1, from coordinate 4,173 downwards.
CCGGCCGATCCCGCCGCTGGGCGGCAGCCGCGCAGCGGACCCGAGCACCGCCCCCACGACCGCGTCGCCGAGCCCGAGCCCCAGCCCGAGCCCGTCGCCGAGCCCGAGCGCGACCCAGGTCAAGGAGCGCGGCAAGGGCAGCTTCACGGCGGCCACCTCGAACGGCTCGGCCGTCGGCCACGGCACCGTCCGCCGCTACAAGGTCGAGGTCGAGGACGGCATCGGGATCGACCCGCAGGCCGCGGCCGCACAGGTGCAGGCGATCCTCGGCGACAGGCGCAGCTGGACGACCGACGGCAAGGACGGCTTCAAGCTGGTCTCCGACGGCATCTACGACTTCACCGTGCGGATCGCCTCGCCCGACACCACGGACAAGATATGCGGCGCGGGCGGACTCGACACCAAGGGCGAGGTCAACTGCGACGTGGGCAAGCAGGTGATGGTCAACTCCAAGCGCTGGCTGACCGGTTCGCCCCAGTTCAGCGGGTCGCTGGACGACTACCGGGCGCTGATCGTCAACCACGAGGTGGGCCACCGGATCGGCCACGGCCACGAGGGCTGCCCCGGCAAGGGCAAGCTCGCGCCCGCGATGATGCAGCAGATCTACGGCCTGAACGGCTGCCTGCCCAATGCCTGGCCGTACACCGCGGACGGCACCTACATCAGCGGCCCGGCCGTTCCGTAGCCGCCCGCGCGGCCGGACGGCCCGGCGGGCCGCACGGCCGCACCGGGCCCGCGCCGGTTCAGTGGCGGATCGCCGCGACGCCCTCGGCGGTGCCGGCCACCAGCAGCCCGTCGGTCAGGGCCAGCGCCCACACCGGCGAGCCGAGCCGCAGTTCGCGCAGCAGCGCGCCGTCGGCGGTGCGGATCCGCACCAGGCCGTCCGCCCAGCCCACCGCGACCACCGGGCCGTCGGCCGTGTCGGCGGCGGCGAGCGCGCCGACCTGCCCGGGCCGGGCGTCGAAGGGCTCGCCCGTCCCGGCCGCACCGGCGGCCCGCCAGAGCCGGACGACCCCGTCGAAGCCGCCGCTGACCAGCAGGTCGGCGCAGCCGTCCAGGGCGGTCACCGGCCCCTCGTGCAGCTTCTCGACCGCCACGCCGTCCGCCCGCAGCCAGCTCACCGCGCCGCTGTCGTCGGCCACCGCAGGCACGCCGGGTCCGTACACCGCAAGGGCGCTCAGCCCACCGGGCGCCTCGGCTCGCAGCGCCTCCAGCGCCTGCTCCAGGGCTGCCGCGGCGGGCGCCCCCGGGTGGTCCGGCAGCACCGAGGTGCCGCCCCGGGAGTCCAGCAGCAGGACCGAGCCGTCCGAGCCGACCGCCATCCCGCGCAGCGGCCCGGCGTCCGAGCCGGCCACCCGGGCCAGCGGGCGGCCGCTCGCCGCGTCCAGGGTCCGCACCACGCCGCCGGGGTCGGCCAGCAGCAGCTGACCGGCGTAGCGGGCGGCGCCGACCGCGATCCCGGAGACCGGTCCCGGCCAGCCGAACGAGGACTCCGGCCACATCGCCCAGACCGGCCGCCACGGTGCGGGGACGGCCGCCAGCCGCTCCACCGCGTCCTCGTCCATGCCCAGCAGCCGGGTGTGGAGCACGGCCGCCCGGACACCTGGGTCGTCCTCGCCCACCACCGCCGGTCCGGCCGCCGCCCAGGCCCGCGGGATCGCACCCTCCAGGCCGTCGAGGGCCGCGGTGACGGCCACCGGGTCCGCGTGGACCAGGAGGCGGGCGTCACTGAAGAGGCTGTCCACCGACTCCTCGCGGGCGGCCGCCGTCCACAGCGCGCCCAGCAGGTCGGGACCGGCGGCGGGCAGGTCCGGGGAGCCGTCGGGGTGGCGGGGCACCCGGACGATGAGCTCGCGGCCGCTCTCCCGCCCGGTCCGCTCCGGAGGGCCGGTCACCGTCGCGGGGCTGGGGTAGCCGGCCGGGTCCCGGCCGAGGTCGGCGGCCCAGCCGTCGAACCGCTCCCGGTCGGTCCACTGCGGCAGGTCGAGGTCGAGCACCGCCGCCTCCACCGCGGTGCCGAACGCCGCCGCGGCGGCACCGCCCTCCGGGGCCTCGACCACCAGTCGGACGTGCTCCGCGTCGAGCATCGGCAGCAGCAGCTGACCGACCAACTGGGAGGGGTGGACGGCCCGGCCGAGGTCGGGGACGCAGACCACCGTCCGGCGCCCGTCGTCGGCGAGTGCGGCCACCAGGTCGCCCGGGGTCCGGATGAGGTGGCCCAACTGCCGTCCCAGCAGCCAGAGGGCGGCGTCGACGGTGAGTCGCTCACCGGCCAGGACGGCGTGCACCCTGCGCTGCTCGGGGGCCCGTTCGTCCGCGCAGGCCTCGGCGAGCCACCGCAGCAGGTGGCTCTTGCCCGCCCCGGGCGAGCCGGCGACCCGGCACAGGCGCGGTGCGCGCTCGTCCGCCAGCCACCCGAGCAGGGCGCGCCCGGCCGGGCGTCGGCCCGCCCGGAGCGGCGGTAGGCGGTGCGCGTCGTCCCTCATGACCTGGTCCCCTCGTCTCCAACGGCAGGCCTATGAGCTTACTTACCGCCCGTCACCCCCTCGGCACAGCACCCGGGCCTCGGCATCCGACGGGCGGTCAGCCCATCACCGGGAGCACCTTCCCCAGCCCCGACTGCGCCCACCCGGGCAGCCCGTCGGCATCCGCCCAGGCCAGGCGGCCGGTGGCGAGCCGGATCCAGTCCAGCCCGTCCGCCCGCAGCGGGTCGTCCCCGGCACCGGCCGCCGTCCGCAGCAGGCCCGCCACCAGCCCGACCGCGCGCTGGTCGTGCGGGAAGTCGGCCGCCCGGCCGAGCGCATCGGCCAGGTCGTCGGCGTGCACCACCGACTCCACCAGCCGGGTCACCAGGTAGTCGGCGAGCAGCATCGGGCCGAACCGCATGGCGATCAGCCGGCCCGGCTCGGCCGCGGGCCCGTCCAGCACCGCCAGCAGCGCGTCCGCGGCCTCGTCGAAGCCCTCGGCGACGGCCGCCGGCGGTCCGGCGAAGGACTCGGCGGCGTGCTCCTGGACGCCCGCCAGGATGGTGGCCGCCGCCGTCCTGGTCACTCCCACCCAGGCGAGCAGCGCCAGCGGCTCGCCCTCGGGCACCGGCGTGTCCAGGTACCGCGGCACCCACTCCAGCACGATGCCCAGATGCGCCACCAACTCCCGCACCCGCCAGCCTTCCAGCCGGGTCGGCAGCTCCAACTCCGCGGCGGTCAGGCCGTGCACCGCGGAGCGGAGCGCTTCGACCTGGCCGGCGAGCGCGGATCGCGCGGCCAACGGGTCGTACTGGTAGGCGATTTCGTCAGAGGTCGGCATGCTCCGGAGGGTACCGGCGCAGGCTCATCGCAGCACCGGCAACAGGCCGGCGAGATCGCTGCGCTCGCCGCTCGCGGCGACGTCGGCCGCGTCCACCGCGGCGGCCCAGTCGGTCCGCCCGCTGGCCAGCCGGATCCAGGTGAGCGGGTCGGTCTCGACCACGTTGGGCGGAGTGCCCCGGGTGTGCCGCGGCCCCTCGACGGCCTGCACCACGGCGTACGGCGGGATCCGCAGCTCGACGGCGCCGCCCGGTGCCCGGTCGGCGAAGGTGTCGGCGAGCAGCCGGGTGACCGCGGCCACCGCCTGCCGGTCGTGCGGGAAGGAGTCCAGGCCGAGCGCGTCGGCCAGGTCGTCGGCGTGGACCACCGTCTCGACCAGCCGGGTGACCAGGAAGTCGGTCAACGTCATCGAGCCGAGCCGGATCTCGAACCGCCGCGCCGGGTCGGCGGATTCGGGCGCGGTCAGCAGCGCGGTCAGCGCGTCGGCCTCCGCCGCGAACGCGGCGGCCACCTGGGCGGGCCCCCCGTCGAACGCCAACGCGGCGTGCTCGCGGGTGCCGGCGTCCAGCAGCGGGGCCAGCTCGACCACTCCGGAGACCCACTCGGTGAGGCTCAACTCGCGCTTGCCGGTGGGGATGTTGGGGATGTCACCGATGTGCCGGGGGGTCCAGCCGATCTGCAGCGCGAGATGGGCGACCAGTTCGCGGACGGTCCACTCGCCGAGCCGGGTCGGCCGGGCGAGCTGCTCGTCGGTGAGGCCCTCGACGACCTTCTCCAGTGCCGCGGTCTGTGCGGCCAGCGCGGCACGGACCTTGGCCGGGTCGTAGGTACGGGGGCGGGGACGGCTCCTGGGCGGCATACCCCGCAG
>NZ_JBHWBW010000445.1:0-6527 GCF_042735675.1 Kitasatospora sp. NPDC059571 | reverse complement strand
TGACAGCCCGTGCGCCCCGCTGAGTGGGTGCCGGCCCGGGGCGGGGCGGTGACGGCCGCGACGGGCGCAGCGGCGGCCTCCGGCCCGGCGGTGCGGCGGTGCTGCTCGCGGGCGCGCAGGCGCTCGGCGGCCTGGGCGGCCCTGGCCCGGTCGATCTTGACCTCGTACCGCTGGCGCTCCAGCCGGCGCAGGTGGCCGATGTAGACGGTGAGCAGCACGGCCGGGAGGGCGGGCACCCAGATGAAGGCGACGCCGGCGACGGCCGCGACGACGGCGCCGAGGGCGAAGGCGAGGAAGAGCGCGGTGACCATGCGGCGGCGGCGGGCGAGCAGCCTGGCCCGGCGCTCGGGCACGGGGCGGTCGGCCGCGGGGCGGTCGGCCACGGCCGGCTCGGGGTGCTCGGCCGGGCTGCGGTCCGCCGGGGCCCGGTCGGCGGGGGCGTGCCCGGCCGGGGCGTCCTCGGCGGGCACGTCGTCGCCGGACCCGGCGGCGGCGCTCTCGCCGCTGCCCGGGTCCTCGTCCGCCGGTTCGTCGCCGGACTCGTCGGTGCGGGACCGGGACGCACGCCGCTCCAGCGCCGAGCGGCCTGCCAGCAGGCGGATCGCGGTACTGAAGCGTTCCGTCGGACGCGACTCGTTGAGCTCGTCCTGCCTGCGGAGCCACATCGGCACCAGATAGGCGGCCCAGGCTCCCACGATGACCGCGTAGATAAGGCCGCTACTGCTCACGATTCACACGGTACGGGGGCGGGGTAAGCGGTGGCAGCAATTTGGCGCGGCGTGTCGTGTGATCAAGCTGATTCTCCGACTAATTTGCCGGTGTTTGCCACCACTCGACCCGGGACCCGATGCCATATCGATATCTTTTTCGAACAAATATTCAATTACTGCTGCTGCGACCGCTTCTGATCCCCCGCCAGCGCGTCAGCATGCCCTCCGGAACCTCCTCGGCGGTGAGCGCATAGACCAGGTGGTCGCGCCAGTCGCCGTCGATGTGGAGATAGCGCGGCCGCATTCCTTCCTCGCGGAAGCCGAGCTTTTCCACCACCCGCCGACTGGGCCGGTTCTCCGGGCGGATGCACACCTCCAGACGGTGCAGGCCGAGGGTGCGGAAGCAGTGGTCGGTGGCGAGCGCGACCGCGGTCGGCATGATGCCCCGCCCGGCCACCTCCTCGTCGACCCAGTAGCCGACGTTGGCCGAGCACATCGATCCCCAGGTGATGCCGCCGACGGTCAGCTGGCCGACCAGCCGCCCCCGGTGGAGCACCGCGAAGGGCAGCATCCGGCCCGCCGCGGCCTCCCGGCGCAGATAGCGGACCATCTGCCGGTAGCTGGGCCGCGCCGCGCCGACCCGGCCGGCCGGCGCCGGCGGCACGGTGGCCTCCCAGCGCCGCAGCCAGTCCCGGTTGCGCCGGTTGGCGTCCTGCCAGGCCCGCTGGTCGCGGATCTTGATCGGACGGAGCGTGACGTCGCCCTCGGTGAGTTCGACCGGCCAGCCGGCGTTCAGTGCGCTCTCCCCGCCTCGGGGCCGGTCCCGGCCGGTCCGCCGCCGCTGGCGGCGGGCCGCGGGTGGTCGCCGCCGCGCAGCTGGTCGACGGCGTGTGCGAGCCGCGGGGCGAGGACGGCCAGCCCGTCCCTGACTCCGCCGGTGGAGCCCGGCAGATTGATGATCAGGGTACGTCCGGCCAGTCCCGCGAGGCCGCGCGACAGCGCCGAGGTGGGCACCTTCTCCCGGCCGTACGCACGGACGGCCTCGGCGATGCCGGGGATCTGCCGGTCGATCACCCGGGCGGTCATCTCGGGGGTGAGGTCCATCGGCGAGATGCCGGTGCCCCCGGTGGTCAGGACGACGTCGTACCCGGCGGCGACGGCCTCCCGCAGCGCCGCCTCGACCGGGTCGCCGTCCGGCACGACGCGCGGGCCGTCCACGGTGAAGCCCATCGCGCGCAGCCCCTCGGCCAGCAGCGGCCCGCCCTTGTCCTCGTACACACCGGCCGAGGCGCGGTTGGAGACGGTGACCGCCAGGGCCCGGCCGGCCGGTTCGCGGGGCGGCGTCACCGGGCGTCCCCGCGGTGCCAGTCGCCGCTCTTGCCGCCGGTCTTGGTGAGCACCCGGACGTCCTCGATCGCGGCCGCCTTGTCGACCGCCTTGACCATGTCGATGACGGTCAGGCCGGCGACGGCGACGGCGGTGAGCGCCTCCATCTCCACGCCGGTGCGGTCGGCCGTCCGCACGGTGGCGGTGATCTCCACCGCCTCGTCGGTGACCGCGAGGTCGACCGTGACCCCGGAGATCGCGATCGGGTGGCAGAGCGGGATCAGCTCGGGCGTCCGCTTGGCGCCCATGATCCCGGCGATCCGGGCCACCGCGAGGGCGTCGCCCTTGGGGACGCCCTCGCCGCGCAGCAGCTCGACCACCCGGGGGGCGACCCGCACCCGTCCGGCCGCCACCGCGGTGCGGACCGTGGCGGCCTTCTCGGAGACGTCGACCATGCGGGCGGCGCCGGTGTCGTCGACGTGGGTGAGGCGGTCGCCGGGGGGTGTGTCGGTCACGGGTCTGCTCCAGTGGCGCGGGTCGAATACCGCGCTACCGTACAGCCCCCGCCCGGCTACTCCGTGAGAAGGACCACAGCCACGTCGGCGCCGGCCTCCAGCGCGGTGGTGTCCTCGGGGACGGTGATCAGACAGTCGGCCCGGGCGAGTGCCCCCACCAGGTGCGATCCCTCGCCGCCGACCGGCGTGACGGTGCCGGCCGCGGGGCTGTAGCGGCCGCGCAGGAACTGCCGCCGTCCGGCCGGCGAGCGCAGCGCCTCGGTGCAGCGCGCCCGCACCACCGGGCGGTGCACGTCGGGGGCGCCGAGCATGGTGCGGATGACCGGGCGGACGAACAGCTCGAAGGAGATGTACGCGCTCACCGGGTTGCCGGGCAGGGCGAGCAGCGGGACGCCGGCGCCCTCGCCGATCCGGCCGAACCCCTGCGGCTTGCCGGGCTGCATCCGCAGCCGGCGGAAGTCGACGCCGCCGTAGGACTCGAAGACCTCCTTGACGACGTCGTAGGCGCCGACGCTGACGCCGCCGCTGGTGACCAGGAGGTCGGCCTGCCCGGCGTGCTCCGCCAGGACGGCGCGGAGCACGTCGGCGTCGTCGGGGACGCCGCCGACCCGGACGGCGACCGCGCCGGCGTCGCGGGCGGCCGCCGCGAGGGTGAAGCTGTTGGAGTCGTGGATCCGGCCGGGCCCGGCGCTCGTCCCGGGCTGGACGAGCTCGCTGCCGGTGGAGAGCACCACGACCCGCGGCCGGCGGCGGACGCGTACGGTGCCGCGGCCGATCGCGGCGAGCAGTCCGATCTGGGTGGGCCCGAGCACGGTGCCGGCCTCCAGCACCCGCTCGCCGGCCGCGACGTCGCTGCCGCGGCGGCGGATGTGCGCGCCCTCGGCGACCGGCCGCAGGACCCGCACCTCCTCGTCGGCCGCGGCGGCGCCCATCGCGTCGGCGGCCAGGCCGCTGCCGGTGCCGCCGTCGGTCCACTCGACCGGGGCGACGGCCTCGGCCCCGGGCGGCACCGGGGCGCCGGTCATGATCCGGGCGGCCTGGCCGGGGCCGACCTTGGGGAGCTCGGCGGCCCCGGCGGCGATGTCGCCGACCACGGACAGCACCGACGGGTAGGTGTCGGTGGCGCGCAGGGTGTCAGCGGTGCGCAGGGCGTAGCCGTCCATCGAACTGTTGTCGAAGGGCGGCAGGGCCGTGTCGGCGACCACGTCCTCGTCGAGCCGGCAGCCCTGGGCGTCGAGCAGGTCGGTCTCGGCCGGGGGCAGCGGCCCGACGGCGGCGAGGACGTCGGCGAGGTGCTCGTCGACCGTCCACAGGCGGGGCGTGACCGGGGCGCCGCGGTGCGGCCTGCCGGTGTCGTCGCAGCAGGGGTCGTCGCCGTTCGCGGGGCCCGCGGTCATCGCCTCACTCGCCTTCGGGTCGGTCAGCCGTTCATCTCGTGCGCGACGAACTGCTGGAGCCAGCCCCGGAACTCCGGGCCGAGGTCCTCGCGCTCGCACGCCAGACGGACGATAGCGCGGAGGTAGTCGGCGCGGTCGCCGGTGTCGTAGCGGCGCCCCTTGAACAGCACGCCGTGGACGGGGCCGCCGGCGGTCTCGTCGCGGGCCGCGAGCTCGCGCAGGGCATCGGTGAGCTGGATCTCGCCGCCGCGGCCGGGCGGGGTGTCGCGCAGCACGTCGAAGACGGTGGGGTCGAGGATGTAGCGGCCGATGACGGCGTAGTTGGAGGGCGCGTCCTCGGTGTCGGGCTTCTCGACGAGGTCGGTGATCCGGAAGACGTCGTCGCCGAAGCCGTTGGGCTTGACCGCGGCGCAGCCGTAGAGGTGGATCTGCGAGGGGTCGACCTCCATGAGGGCGACGACGGAGCCGCCGAGCTCCTGCTGGACCTCGATCATGCGGGAGAGCAGCGGGTCGCGCGGGTCGATCAGGTCGTCGCCGAGGAGGACGGCGAAGGGCTGGCCGGCGACGTGCTGCTCGGCGACGAGGACGGCGTGGCCGAGGCCCTTGGGGTCGCCCTGGCGGACGTAGTGCATGTTGGCCAGCTGCACGGACTCCTGGACGCGGCGCAGGCGGTCGTGGTCGCCCTTGCGGGCGAGCAGCTCCTCCAGCTCGTACGCGCGGTCGAAGTGGTCCTCCAGGGCGCGCTTGTTGCGGCCGGTGACCATCAGTATGTCGGAGAGGCCGGCGGCGGCCGCCTCCTCGACGACGTACTGGATGGCGGGCTTGTCGACGACCGGCAGCATCTCCTTGGGGGTCGCCTTGGTCGCGGGCAGGAAGCGGGTTCCGAGGCCGGCGGCCGGGACGACGGCCTTGGTGACGGGGGTGCGGGCGTTCGTCTTCGTCATGGGTCGACCTTACTAAGGCGATTTAGCGCCCACTGAGAGCGAGGTGAATCGGGTCTTAGACCCCGTCCCGTGCGACGACCGTGGCGGCAGCGGCAGCAGCGGTGCGGGCTCGGCCGGCCGAGGTGAGGGTGGCCCCGCCGACACAAGCGGACACACTACCCGGCCGGGGTGCATGCTCGGTCGGCTCGGGGGCGGCCTCGGCCGGGGCGCTGCGCCAGCAGTCGCCGCCGGCCCGCCGGGCCTCGCCCAGGGCGCTGTCTGCGGCCCGCAGCAGGACGGCCGCGTGGGCGCCGTCCCGGGGCATCACGGCGATGCCGACGGTGGCGGTGAGGCCGTTGTCGCCGGCCCGGCGCTCCCGGCCGCGGAGCCGGCTGTGCCCGGGCGCGGGGGCCGGGGCGGACCAGTCGAGCAGCCGGTGGCGCCGGACGGCCCAGCACAGCCGCTCGGCGACCTGGACGGCGCCCTCGGCCCCGGTGTCGGGGAGCAGCACCAGGAACTCCTCGCCGCCGTACCGGCCGAGGGTGTCGGAGCGGCGGATCTCGACGGCGAGCCGCTGGGCGAGGTCGCGCAGCACGGCGCCGGCCCGGCTGCGGCCGTGCTCGGCGACGACGGCGTCGAAGCCGGCGATCTCCAGCATCAGCAGGGCGAGCGGCCGCCGCTCGTCGGCGCCCTCGGCCCGGCGGGCCCGCTCGATCTCCTTGTCGAGGGTGATCTGCAGGTGGCGGTAGTTCCACACGCCGGTGAGCGGGTCGCAGGACGCGGTGCGCTGCAACTCGTCGCGTTCCTGCTGGAGTTCGCCGATCCGGCTGCGCAGCTCGGCCTCCCGCGCGGCGGCCGCGGCGGCACAGCGGCGCAGCCGCAGGCCGAGCAGCCCGGCACCGGCCACGGCGGGGGCCGCGAGCGCGGCGAGGGCCTCGACCAGGAGCGGGGTGGACATCCGGCGCCTTCCGCGTGTCAGGCTCGGGGCACCGATCGGTGCCGAGCTGTGGGGAACCCTTGACTGCCAATCCATTGCACAACGACAAGACTGCGCTGCGGTCACGCCTCTTGGCCGAACGGCGCGCGATGTCACCCGATCGGCGGGCAGCGGCGGCGGTCGCGATCGCCGGGCACGCGACGGACCTGGCGGCGCCGGGCGGGACGGCGGCGGCCTACGTGTCGGTGGGCGGCGAGCCGGGCACCGGGCCGCTGCTGGACGCGCTGGCGGCCCGCGGGGTGCGGGTGCTGCTGCCGGTGCTGCTGCCCGACAACGACCTGGACTGGGCCCGCTACGAGGGCCCGGCGGGGCTGGCGCCGGCCGGGCGGGGGCTGCTGGAGCCGACCGGTCCGCGGCTGGGGCCGGACGCGGTCTGCGGGGCGGCCCTGGTGCTGCTGCCGGGCCTGGCGGTGGACCGCCGCGGCCTGGGGTTGGGCCGCGGCGGCGGGAGCTACGACCGGGTGCTGGCCCGGCTGGCGGCCGCGGACGCCCGGCCGTACCTGGCGACCCTGCTGTACGACCACGAACTGCTGGCGGAGGTGCCCGCCGAGCCGCACGACCGGCCGGTGGATGCGGTGGTGACGCCGTCGGGTCTGCACCGGCTGGCGGGCGGCGGGCAGCGGGCGTGAACGCCCCCGGGGGGGGGGGGTGGGGGCGCC
>NZ_JBHWBW010000444.1:0-6533 GCF_042735675.1 Kitasatospora sp. NPDC059571 | reverse complement strand
GCACCAGCACGGTGCCCGCCCCCGGCCGCCGCCGTCACTGCGGAGGGTCCGGCTGGCCCGGCAGCAGGACGGTCGCCAGCGCCCCCGGCCCGCCGTCGTTCGCCGGCCCCAGCGACACCTCGCCGCCGGTGTCCCGGACGGTCTGCGCCACGATCGACAGCCCCAGCCCGCTGCCCGGCAGCTGCCGCGAGGACGGCGAGCGCCAGAACCGGTCGAAGACGTACGGCAGCTCGTCCTGCGGGATGCCCGGGCCGTGGTCCCGGACGGTCAGCCGGCCGCCCGCCAGCGCCACGTCCACCGAGCCGCCGGGCGGGCTGTACTTCACCGCGTTGTCCAGCAGGTTGATCACCGCCCGCTCCAGGGCGGCGGCGTCCCCGTGCACGTACCAGGGGTCGATCGCCACGTCGAACACCAGGCCGGGGCCGCGCAGCCGGGCCCGCTCCACCGCGCGGTCGGCGATCTCGTGCAGCGCCACCACGGAGAGCTTCTGCCCCGGCTTCGGGGAGTCCGGGCGGGACAGCTCCAGCAGGTCGCCGATGAGCAGGGTGAGCTCCTGCATCTGCGCCTTCATGTTCCCGAGCAGCTTCGTCCGGGTCGCCGGCGGCAGCGGCCGGCCGGTGTCGTCGCTGCGGATCAGCAGGTCCACGTTGGTGCGCAGCGAGGTCAGCGGGGTGCGCAGCTCGTGCCCGGCGTCGGCGATCAGCCGGGTCTGCCGCTCGCGGGAGTTCAGCAGCGCGGTCGACATCGAGTTGAACGAGGTGGAGAGCCGGGCGATCTCGTCGTGCCCGTGCACCGGGATGGTGGTGCCGACCTCCTCGGTCCGGGCGATGTGCTCGACGGCGTCGGTCAGCTGGTCGACCGGCCGCAGCGCCGAGCGGGCCACGATCCGGCCGGTGAACCCGGCGCCGACCACGCCGAGCGCGGCGACCCCGAGCAGGGTGAAGGCGAGCTCGCGGAGCGAGTCCTGGGTGTCCTTCAGCGAGGTGGCGGTGAGCAGCACGTAGTCGCCGGTGGTGTCCTGCTGGGTGGCCGGGTCGTGGACGGTCAGCGTCACGCTGCTGACCCGGACCATCGCCGGATCGCCGCCCTTGCTGTAGGTGCCCAGTCGGAAGGTCGGCTTGTTGGGCGGCTGGCCCAGCACCCGGTAGTCGGACTGCTCGACCACGATGCCCTTGGCGGTGGTGGAGAGCGGGGTGCAGATCGTGCCGCTGGACGACAGCAGCTGGCTGGCCCACGGCGTCCGGCTGCCGAACGGGGGCAGGTTCGGCTGGGCGGCCTCCACCTCGGCGGCCTGCTTGGCCGCGCTCTCGGCGGCCGCCTGCGGCGAGGTGCCGCACGCGACGAGCTGCTGGCGGTGGTCCCCCGGCCCGGCGCTGACGGACGGCGCGTTGCGCAGGCTGTCCTGGGCCTGCTGGTAGAGCCGGTTCTTGACGACGAACCAGCACGCGACGGCGGCGAGCGCGATCGCGACGGCGACCGCCGCGGCGGTGAGCATGGCCAGCCTGCTCCGCAGCGAGCGCGCGCGGAACCACCCCGTCAGCCGGCCGAACGCCTTCACGCCGCCGCGCCGCTGGCCGTCCGCAGCGCGTAGCCCACGCCGCGGACGGTCTGGATGAGTCGCGGCATGCCGCCCTGCTCGGTCTTGCGGCGCAGGTACATCACGTACACGTCGAGGGAGTTGGAGGACGGCTCGAAGTCGAAGCCCCAGACCGCCTTGAGGATCTGCTCGCGGGTCAGCACCTGCCGCGGGTGGCCGAGGAACATCTCCAGCAGCATGAACTCGGTGCGGGTCAGCTCGATCGGCCGGCCGTCCCGGGTGACCTCGCGGGTGGCGGTGTTCATCCGCAGGTCGGCGAAGGAGAGCACCTCGCTGTCGTCCTCGACGGCGGCCGCGCGGGCGGCGGCCTCGGAGGCGAGGGCGCTGCGGCGCAGCAGGGCGCGGACCCGGGCGAGCAGCTCGTCCAGCTCGAAGGGCTTGGCGAGGTAGTCGTCGGCGCCCACGTCGAGACCGGTGACGCGGTCGCCGACGGCGTCCCGGGCGGTGAGCATGAGGACGGGCGCGGTGTCGCCGCGCGAGCGCATCCGGCGGACGGCGGTCAGGCCGTCCATGCGCGGCATCATGATGTCCAGCAGCACCAGGTCGGGCCGGTTGCGCTCGACGGCCTCCAGGGCCTCGAAGCCGTCGGTGGCGGTGGTGACCTCGTAGCCCTCGAAGGCGAGGCTGCTCTCCAGGGCGTCCCGCAGGGCGGGCTCGTCGTCGACCACGAGGAGCCGGGCCGGGATGCCGGTGGGCTCGGCGGCGGTGCGGTCGTCGGCGGGGGGAGTCATGGGCGCTGGCCCTTTCTGAGTCCGTGGCGGTGCTGCCATTGTCCTGCGGGAGGGGCGGGTTACAGCGTCTGACCGGCCTGCATCTTGGCGAGGACCTGCTTCACGCTGTCGATCGGGATGGCGAAGCCCAAGCCGACGCTGCCGGCGCTGCTGGAGTCGGCGGTGGAGTTGGAGCCGCTGGCGGAGTACATCGCCGAGTTGATGCCGATGACCTGGCCCGAGGCGTTGATCAGCGGGCCGCCGGAGTTGCCGGGGTTGAGCGCCGCGTCGGTCTGCAGGGCCTGGTAGGTGGCGGTGTCGCCGCCGGAGGAAGAGGAGGAGCCGCCGCGCATGCCGGGCAGCTGCGGGAAGCCGAAGCCGCCGTTGCCGCGCGTGGTGCCCTCGTCGACCTGCACGGTGACCTTGCGGTTCTCCGCGCTGATGATGCCGGAGGTGACGGTGCCGGTGAGGCCCTCCGGGTTGCCGATGGCGACCACCGGGTCGCCGATCCGCACGGACGAGGAGTCGCCGAGCACGGCCGGGGTCAGCCCGCTGACGCCGGAGGCGGTGATGACGGCGACGTCCAGGGACTTGTCCGTGCCGGTGACGGTGGCGTCGGCGGTGCGGCCGTTCGCGAAGGTCACGGTGGTCTGCCCGCCGTCGGTGACCGCGCCGGAGATGACGTGGAAGTTGGTGAGGATCTGGCCGTTCGCGGTGAGCACGACGCCGGTGCCGGTCGCGGTGGCGTCGGCGGTCTTCACGGTGATCTGGACGGTGCTCGGCGAGACCGCGGCGGCGATCGCGGAGACGTCCGCGCTGCCGTCGGACTTGGCGGAGACCGGGCTGACCAGGGTGCTCGCGGTCGTCCGGGAGTCGTTGCGGGACTCGGCGAGCGCACCGCCGGCCACCCCGCCCATCAGCGCGGCGACCGCGGCCACCGCGGTGACCAGGGCCATCCGGCCGCGCAGGTAGCCGCGCCGGGCGTGGCTGCCGCGCGGGGCGGCGCCGGGCTGCTCGGGCGGTGTCGCCTCGGGCGGTGCCGGCGGTTCTGGCGTGCCGTGGCCGGTTTCGGCCCAGCCGGGGGCGGGGCTCGCCGGCGAGGGCTGCGCGGGCTGCGCGACGCCCTCCGGGAGGGGCCGGTACGGGTCGTCGCTGCTGTAGTGGTCGCTCATGCCGACCACGGTCCGCCCGGTGGATGAAGATCTGATGAGAGCGGGGTCAGAAGGGCCCGAGAAGCCTGTTGACTTCTCATAAAGCCTGGTCAGGCGGTGGGCGCCGGCCTGGGCTCGCCGCAGCCGCAGGAACGCCGGACGACCAGGCGCGATTCGAATTTCCGCACCCGCTCGGTGTCGGATCCGGGCACCATCAGCGAGTCGTCGAGGACGAGGTCGACCGCGGCGCGGGCCATCGCGTCCCGGTCGGAGGCGACGGTGGTGAGCGGCGGGTCGGCCAGCGCCGCCTCGGGCACGTCGTCGAAGCCGGCGACCGCGAGGTCTTCGGGGACCCGCAGGCCGACCTCGCGGGCGGCCCGCAGGACGCCGATCGCCTGGTCGTCGGTGGAGCAGAAGATCGCGGGCGGGCGGTTCGGCGAGCGCAGCAGCTCGACCGCCACCTCGTACGCGCCGTAGCGGTGGAACGGGGCGTCGACGAGGTGCTGCTCGGTGGGCAGGCCGTGTGCGGACATGGCGCGCTGCCAGCCCTCCACGTGGTCGATCACCGGGTCGCCGGGTGCGGGGGACTCCACCGGGCCGCCGAAGCAGACCACGTACGGGTGGCCGTGCACCTCCAGCAGGTGGCGGACGGCGAGCTCGGAGCCGCCGACGTCGTCGGTGACCACGGCGACGTCGTCGATCGCCTCGGGCCTGCGGTGCAGCAGGACGACCTTGGCGCCCTCCATGGCGGCGAACTCCTCGGCGGCCCGCTGCGAGGGGCCCTGGCTGACCAGGATCAGCCCGGAGACCCGCATCCCGAGGAAGGCCCGGACGTAGTGGACCTCGCGGTCGTCGACGTAGTCGGAGTTGCCGATGAGGACGAGCTTGCCGCGCTCGGAGGCGGCGCGTTCGACGGCGTGCGCCATCTCGGCGAAGAACGGCTGGCGGGCGTCGGGTACCACCATGCCGATGAGGTTGGTACGGCGGGACGCCATCGCCTGGGCCACGCTGTTCGGCCGGTAGCCGAGCTGCTCGATGGCGGCGAGGACCTTCTCGCGGGTCGCCGGGGCGACCGGACGGGGTCCGTTGTTGATCACGTAGCTGACGACCGCGGTCGAGGTCCCAGCCAGTCGGGCTACATCGTCGCGCGTCACCTTGGCCACGGAGGGAGTCTACGCGGGTCGCGCCGCAGCGGTATGACGTGTCTCACCTTCCGGCCCGGTACCCCGTGCGGGTACCGCGGCGCGGACGCCGTGCGGGGGGCGCCGGGACGGCGTCGGCCGGGCCCAGACGGACCCGGCCGGCCGGTGCTCAGGCGTCCTGGACGGCGCCGGCGCGCTGCGGCTGCTCGGCGCCGGAGCGCTCGCCCTTGTCGGGCTTCTCCGGCACCACGAAGCGGTAGCCGACGTTGCGCACGGTGCCGATCAGCTGCTCGTGCTCGACGCCGAGCTTGGCGCGCAGCCGCCGGACGTGCACGTCGACCGTGCGGGTGCCGCCGAAGTAGTCGTAGCCCCAGACCTCCTGCAGCAGCTGGGCGCGGGTGAAGACCCGGCCGGGGTGCTGGGCGAGGTACTTCAGGAGCTCGAACTCCTTGAAGGTGAGGTCCAGCACCCGGCCCTTCAGCTTCGCCGAGTAGGTCGCCTCGTCGACCGAGAGGTCGCCGTTGCGGATCTCCATCGGGCTGTCGTCGGAGGTCACCTGGAGCCGGCCCATGGCGAGCCGCAGCCGGGCCTCGACCTCGGCCGGGCCCGCGGTGTCGAGCAGGACGTCGTCGATGCCCCACTCGGCGGTGACGGCGGCCAGGCCGCCCTCGGTCACGATCAGGACGAGCGGGCAGCCGATGCCGGTGGAGCGCAGCAGCTGGCAGAGGCTGCGGATCTGCGGCAGGTCGCGGCGGCCGTCGACCAGGATCACGTCGGCGCTCGGGGTGTCGACCAGTGCGGAGCCCTCGGCGGGCGCGACCCGGACGTTGTGGAGGAGCAGGCCCAGTGCGGGCAGCACCTCGGCGGACGGCTGCAGGGCGTTGGTGAGCAGGAGGAGAGAACTCATACCCGGTAGTCCCCTTTCCGGGTCGTCGCGGTCGCAGCGCGCCGGCCGGTGCCGCCGGCGGGCGCGGGTGCGGAGGAGGTGGAGGGCGTGCTCGTGGGGACGGCCGGGAGGGCTCCGGAGCATTCGTGGGCGCGCACGGCGGAAGGGGGCGTGCGACAGGAGTCCCGCAACCCCTGACGTGCCGTTCCTGCCCTGCTCATCCGCGAACCTTCCGGTCTGCTCCCGCGCCGGGCGGGGGCCCGGCACCGGTCCTGACACCCCGTCCGACGCGTGCACACCGTTGTGCCGCTGTCACGGGGTCGTTCCCGGGAGCGGTGCGGGTGGAGCACCGTTCGCAAGAACGTCCGTACTGGCGTCCTGAAAGCACAAAAGGACCCGGGGGCGACTCTGCCCGGATCCCTTACGCGTCGAGAATAGCCGACCACGCCGTGCTCCGGGAGAGGAAAGCGGCGAGGGCTGGGCCACAAAGGGCACTGCGGCCGTCCCGCAGTGTCATGCCCGTCCCGGGCCCGGCCGGCCCCGGGACGGGCGGTGCTGGCCCGCCGGGCACCCTCCGGGCCATCATGGGGGCAGCACCGGCCGCACCGTACGTGTACACCATGGCGTGGGCGGGCCGGCGGACGGAGCCGGGCCGCTGCACCGGGCGAGGACGACGAGGAGGCCTGCCGATGGGCACCAACGCCGCTGCTGCTTCACCCGCCGGAGTGGCCCCGGCCCCCGCACGGGTGACCGGCACGATCCGCTACTGGGCCGCCGCCAAGGCCGAGGCGGGCACCGCAGAGGAGCCGTACGAGGCGGCGACGCTGGCCGAGGCGCTGGCCGCGGTGGCGGAGCGCCACGCGGACCGGCCCCGGCTGCTGCAGGTGCTCGGCCACTGCTCCTTCCTGGTCGACGGCGACCCGGTGGGCACGCGGGACCGCGCCACCGTGCCGCTGACCCCGGGCGGCACCGTCGAGGTGCTGCCGCCGTTCGCCGGCGGCTGAGCCCTCCGGGCCGCCGCCGCGGGCCCGCCGGACGGCCCCGCGG
>NZ_JBHWBW010000443.1:466-6571 GCF_042735675.1 Kitasatospora sp. NPDC059571 | reverse complement strand
GCCCCCCCGCGCCCGGGGGGGGGGTGCTCTGTTCCTCTCCCCGGCCCGGGCGGGGGCGCCCCCGGGGGGGGGCCACCCCCCCCCCCGGGGGCCGCAGCTGTTCAGCGGGTACTGGCCGGCGGCGCACCGACCGGCCGGCTGGCACGCCACCGGGGACCGGGGGTTCGTCCACGACGGCCAGCTGTACGTCGTGGGCCGGAGCGACGACGTCCTCGTCCATCACGGCAGGAACTTCTACCCGGCGGACGTCATCGCGGCCTGCGAGGACGTCCCCGGCCTGCGGCCCGGGCGCTGCGCGGCGATCGGCGTCACGGACGCGGACTCCGAGGAGCGGGTGTGCCTGGTGGCGGAGCTTGCGGCCGGCCCCGGCACGCCCCCGGCCGCCGAGGTGGCCGCCCGGGTGCGGCGGCGGCTCGCGAGCGTCCTGGACCTGTACGTCTCCGAGGTCGTCCTGCTGCCCGCGGGCACCCTGCCCGTGACGACCAGCGGGAAGCTGCGCGTCGGCGAGACCGGGCGGCGCCTCGCCCGGGGGACGCTCCCCCGCCTGCCGGCGACCGGCGCGGCCGGCCTGCCGGAACGAACGAATGAACCAGCGGACATCTGAGGGAAGAGGAACCGTGCACGCTCCGACTCTGGCCCCGTGGGTCGGCGACCCCGCTGCCTTCGCCACCACGTACTGGCGCCGCCGGCCGGGCGTCTTCCGACCGGCGGAGGGCCTGCGCAGCCCGTTCACCCTGGCCGACGTCGACGCCGCGCTCGCCACCGGATTCCTGCCCGAGCCGTACGTGGAGATGGCGCGCGCCGAGGATCCGCTCGGCCCCGACACCTACCTGTCACCGCGGGCGGTGAACGGCTCCTCGTACGGCGGGTTCGCCGACGAGACGAAGATCCGGGCCCTGCTGGCGGACGGCGCGACCCTGCTGATGCGCCGGCTCGACCAGTGGCACGGCCCGACCCGGGACCTGCTCGCCAGGCTCTCCGCCGAACTCCAGCGGGCGGTGGAGGCGTTCTGCTTCGTGACGCCCGCCGGTACGCAGGGCGTGCCCCTGCACCGCGACGACGCCGACGTCCTCGTCCTCCAGCTCAACGGCAGCAAGTCCTGGCGCGTCCACGAGGGTCCGGCGGACGGCAACTGGCGGCAGGGCCGGGTCGAGGGCGAACCCCCGGCGGAGGTGCTGCGGACCACCCTGCGCGCCGGCGAGGTGCTCTACATCCCCCGGGGCTACGCCCACCAGGCCGTCGGTGACGAAGGACTGTCGGTGCACCTCTCGCTGACCATCCGCGAGATCCACACGGGCGACCTGTTCCGCAGCCTCCAGAAGCTCACCGCGAGGTCCATGAGCATCGAGACCCGGCCGCTGGACGACGACGCCGTGCTGGCCGCGGCCACCGCGATGCTCGACCACGTCCGCACGGCCGTCACCGCCCTCACCCCAGAGGACCTGGTGCACCACGCCCGGCGCGGAAAGCTGGCCGCACTGCCCGCACCGCGCTCGCCGATCTCCCTGTCCGCGGCGGCCGCTGATGCGGCGACGACCGCCGCGGCCGGGAGTCCATCGCCTGCGAGCTGACCTGCCGCCCGTCGGGCGCCTTCGCAGGAACCGTGAGAGCACGGCTCACTCGGCATCCGAGAGCTCATGACGGCACATCACGCCCGACATGAGCTATCATCGCTTGATCATCTTTGATGGGGACCCTAGGAGCCGGTCGGATAGACGCTGATCTCGACGAGATTGCCGTCCGGGTCCCGCACGTACACGCTCTCGATCGGCCCCAGCGCCCCGGTCCGCTGGACAGGACCCTCTTCCAGCTGCACGCCCCGCCGTTTGAGCTCGTCCAGGACCTCGCCGAACGGCGGGTCAACGATGAAGCACAGGTCAGCACTACCGGGCGTGGCCCGTCGGGCCTTCGGTTCGAACTCACTGCCCGCGCGATGAAGGTTGATTTTGCTCTCGCCGAACGCCAGCGCCCGCCGTCCGGCACCGAAAGTGACCGCTTCCATGCCGAGCAGGCCGACATAGAAGTCAATCGTGGCGTCGATGTCCTCGACCGTCAGTACCAGATGATCGAGCCGTTGGATTCGCATGGTCCCGACTCTAACCAGAGACGACTGACCTGCGGCATCCTCCCTGGGCTGCCGGTCGCCGTCACGGTTACGGCCGGTCACTTCACCACGGTCACGCTCGCGTTCGACTCCGGCATCCGCTGACGGACGGGGCCCCGTTCCCCGATTCGACGTTGAGGCCCGAGAACCGACGGTCCACGAGTACCGTCCAAGGCGCACAACGACACCGACGTGGGGAGAGCAGAGGAATGGCCGGACGGAACGCGGCACTCGGGGCGGTGGCCCTGTTCATCGTGCTCGGTGGGACGGCGGCGGGCTGCGGCCCCGGCCCGCGCCCGGCCGGGCCGCCCCCGCCGTCCCGCAGCGCGACGAGCCCCTCCCGCTCCACCGATCCCGCGGGCGGCGGCGCGAATCCCGGATCGGTCGTGCCGCAGGGGCCATCGACGCCGGCGTCGTCCAGTGCCGTGAGCACACCGGTCGGTCCGGCATCCGCTCCTCCGACCGGCCCGGTTGCGCCCCGGCCCACGATCACGCCGTCCAACGACCCGGAGAACCCGGTCGACCTGCGGCACCGTCCGCCCGCCCCACCCTCCCGACCGGCCCGGTGAACCTCGACGCCAAGGGCCTGCTCGACCGCGAGCAGGTCGGTCCGATCGTTCACCTCGACCAACGGCGGCACCTCGTGGAGCTCCACCGTGCCGGTCGCCGGCGTCTCCTCGCACGGCGTCGCGGGCCGCCTGCGCGACGGCGAGGGCCTGCCCTCGGCCGAGATCGACGCCATCGGGAAGATCTAGGTGGCGTGGCAGGACTGCCGGTTCCGCTCCGGCTGCCCGGCGACGACACCGTGTACGCCACCTCGGCCGACGGCGCCACCTGGAGCACGTCGCAGACCGTCGCCGGGCCGATGTCCCTGCCGCAGATCGCCTCCACCACCCAGGGCCGCATGGTCGGCGACTACATCTCCACCTCCGTGGTGAACGGCAAGGCCGTGGCGATCTTCGCCGTCGGCAAGGCCCCCGCCAACGGTCAGGCCTTCGACGAGGCCATGTACGCCGTTGACCTTCACCGTGCCCGACCGGGAACGGAGTCTGCCCACGGCCGTTCGCCGCTGACCGTTCCGGCCCCGCCCACCGGCCTCGGCCAGAGGCTGGGGGCGTTCCCACTTTTCATATGTCCATTCACTGTTTTGGATTTTGAAGATTCGTTACGTGTGGCACCCTTCCCGCCGCGCGTGCCACCCGGGAGGCTTCGAGCGACTCTTCGCCGAGGCGCGCGACCGGTGCCCCGGCCATTCCCGGGAGGAATCCGCACCGTGCCCAACAGGCAACGACGCCAGCTCTTCATGTGCGCCGTCACACTGACCGCACTCGGCCTGACCACCAGCCAGGCCCTCGCCGCACCCGCCCCCAGGCCGCGCCCCTGGCAGGCGCGCCACCTCGCCGACATCGCCCACCAGCACGCCCAGAAGTCCAGGGCGGGCGAACTCGGCCCGCTGTCCGCCGCCAAGGCCGACGGCGGCGGTGCGGACGACGGCGACGAGGCGGAGAACTCCGCCGAGGCCACCGAACAGTTCACCGAGGCCCGCACCGCCCCCGGCGTCGTCGCACCGGGCGCCTACGGCGCCGCCTGGGCCCAGCTCCAGTCGATGCCGCACACCGCCGGCACCTGGAACCAGGTCACGGACAAGCCCTACAACTCGGACGACCCGCGCTACCGCGACGTCAACTCCAACTCCAGCGGCGGCTCCGGCAACGTCACGGGCCGGATCACCGGCATCGCCGCGGACGACGACGGCTACGTCTACGCGGGCGGCGCCAACGGCGGCGTCTTCCGCTCCCGCACCGGCGGCGGCCACTGGCAGGCCATCTCCGACAAGCTGCCCTCGCTGTCCACCGGCGCCCTGAACCTCGACGGCACGGGCCGCCTCTGGTACGCCACCGGCGAGTCCAACACCGGCGCCACCTCCTACGTCGGCACCGGCGTGTACGTTCTCGCGGACCCCCAGCACGGCGAGTTCCAGCCCGGCAACCGGGTCGGCGGCGCCGAGCTCGAGTCCACCACCATCCACGCCCTGCGCTTCGCCGGCGGCAGGGTGTGGGCCGCCACCAGCCGCGGCGTGTGGAGCCACTCCACCACCGACCTGAGCGGCCCGTGGACCCTGGAGTTCGCCCCGAACCCGAGCTACCTGCCCGGCGGCGCCGACGCCAAGGCGCCCAACGCCCCGTACAAGAACATCGCCAACGACATCGCCATCGACCCCAAGGACCCCTCGAAGGTCGTCCTCGCGGTCGGCTGGCGCAGCGGCGACACGTACAACGGCTTCTACGCCAAGGCGGCCGACGGCACCTGGCAGCGGGTCAGCTCGCTCGGCGACCTGCCCACCGGGGCCGGCGATGTCGGCAACGTGACCTTCGCCCGCTCGAAGGACGGCTCGCGCTACTACGCGATCGACCAGTCGCCGACCAAGCTGACCAGCGACCCGGACAGCGGTTTGCAGGGCGTGTACGTGTCCAAGTCCGGCTCCCCGTTCGGTCCGTGGACGCTGATCGCCGACAAGGACAAGCTCAAGGGCTCCGGCTCGGCGCTGCAGGACCCGGGCTACCAGCCGGGCATCCAGTCCTGGTACAACCAGTTCCTCCAGGTCGACCCGAACAACGCCGACCACGTCTACCTCGGTCTCGAGGAGGTCTTCGAGACCAAGAACGGCGGCGCCAGCTGGATCACCCCCGGCCCGTACTGGAACTTCGGCTTCCCCTGCTGGTCGATCGACCCGGCCAAGCAGACCGGCGACTGCTCCCCGACCACGCACTCCGACCAGCACGCCGTGGCGGTCGGCAGCTACCACGGGAAGACGAGCGTGTACGTCGGCAACGACGGCGGCATCTACAGCCGTCCGCTGAACGGAGCGGTGGACTCCGGTGGCCACGCCAAGGACTGGAAGTCCCTCAACGACGGCACCATCGACACCCTCCAGTACTACTCGGTGGGTGTCGGCACCGACCCGGCCGGCCACGGTGTCGCCGTCAGCGGCGGCCTCCAGGACAACGGCGAGTCGATCCTCCGCGCCCGCGACAAGGTGATGGGCTCCAACTTCGGCGGCGACGGCGGCGACACCATCGTCGACCCGAACAACGGGTGCAACGTCGCCGCCGAGTACGTGTACCTGGCCGTGTCCGTCACCCAGAACTGCGCCGTCAACGACGGCTCCTGGTCCACCGACCCCACCAAGGCCACTACCTACGCCGTCGCCCCGCCCGACAACCAGCTCGGCGGCGCCGGCGCCCGCTTCATCGCACCGATCACCACCGACGACAGGAACACGAACACCTGGGTCGCCGGCGGCCGGCACGTGTGGGTCCAGGACAAGGGCTTCGCGATCCGCAGCGGCGACGAGTGGAAGGCCGCCTACGACCTGGGCGCCGGCCACGTCGCCACCGCCGTCGCCGCCTCCGGCGGCACCGTCTACGCCGGCTGGTGCGGCCCCTGCAACAACCAGGGCTTCACCCGCGGCATCGCCACCGGCAACGCCGACGGCACCGGCTGGCACCAGCTGAACCTGCCGGTCGACGGCGCGATGCCCAACCGGTACGTCTCCTCGCTCGCCGTCGACCCGGCCGACGCCCAGCACGTCTACGTCTCCTTCAGCGGGTTCTCCCGGAGCTGGACCGAGGGCCCCGGCGCGGGCGTCGGCCACGTCTTCGAGAGCCGCGACGGCGGCGCCACCTGGACGGACCTCTCCGCCAACCTCCCCGACGTGCCCGCCGACTCCCTGCGCCTCCTGCCGAACGGCGGCCTGGCCCTCGGCACCGACCTCGCCGCCTTCTACCGCGCCCCCGGGGCGAAGAACTGGCAGGTCATCGGCGACAACCTGCCCACCACCACGGTCATGCAGCTCAGGACAGGCCCCGACGGCCGGCTCTACGCCGCCACCCACGGCCGCGGTATCTGGTCCATCGACCCGAGCCGCCTCGGCCGCGGACACCACGGCCAGGAGGGCTGACCCCATCCGGCAGCGGCAACGCCGGTGTCCGGCCCGGTAC